>PBMJ01000028.1 GCA_002722525.1 Acidimicrobiaceae bacterium
CCACGAGCAGCATATAATGCAGACACCTCGTAGGGATCTTCACTGCCGATTTCTACCATCTCCATAGAGTCTAATATCATTAGACTTAAGTCTGATATAATTAGGTACAATTTACAACCCGTACCCCAAAAAAGAAAGAAATCATGGCCGCACCAATCGGAATCTCAAAAACACAAGTCATAGACGCAGCCGAGCAAATCCTTACAGAAAAAGGAAATATAGCCGATATCTCTCTATCCGAAGTCGCCGACAAAACAGGAATCCGCGTCCAATCACTGTATGCCCATGTAGACGGAATGAACGGACTACGCAGAGAAATCGCATTACGAAGCCTTGACCAGCTTGCCCAAACAGTCACAGACGCAGCCCTAGGGCGATCTGGCCTCACCGCCGTAGAGGCAATACTCCAAGCACAACTCACATTCGCCATAGCCCGACCAGGGTCCTTTGCAGCAACAATCCACCCGCCCGGAGATGACCAAGAACTCGGTGATTCTATAGCAGCAGTGCAGAGGCCATTAGACCTCGTACTCGAACGCCTAGGTATTGCAGACCCAGAAAAAACTCACTGGACCCGACTGGTCCTCTCATCAATCTATGGATACTCGCTCCTATCACGAGACCAGCAACTTACCCTGCCAGTATCACCCGAAAGCAGCGGCCAGTACCTTGTCAGCGTTCTCGTAACCCAACTCGAAAACCTCACACAACCAAGCACCCGATAGCAACTTTTCCGTCAAGGTTATCGCCTGATATTCTGCAAGTAGACACAGGACCCCAAATAAGAAACCCTCACCAAGGAGGCTCAATGGCGCCTAAACCACAACCATTGGAGGAAGGAACAAAAGCTCCGGCCTTCAAATCCAAAACATACACCGGTGAAGAAATTAAACTCTCCGACTTTAAAGGCCAGCACCTGCTCTTGTACTTCTACCCCAAAGACAACACACCCGGCTGCACAAAACAAGCACAAAACCTCCAAACAAACCTCAAAAAACTCGCTGCACAAAACATTGCAGTAGTGGGCGTATCGCCAGACGATAACGACAGCCACCAACGATTCGTAGAAAAGCATCAACTCGCGTTCCCGCTCCTAGCAGACCCCGACCGGAAAATTATCGAAAAATACGGAGTATGGGGAGAGAAAAAAAACTACGGCAAAGTCTATATGGGACTCCAACGAACCTCATTCCTAATAAACGACTCAGGCATCATCCAGCATGTATTCAAACGACCAAAAACAAATGAACATACAGAAGAAATCCTCTTCTGGCTAAAAGCCAATCCCTAATGCTGAACTTTACCCTCACTGATAAGCAACTCGAGCTCCAAGCACGGGCCCGAAAAGTAGCCCAAGAAGGCGTTAAAGAATACGGACGGCATAACGACAGTTGGATCAACGGGTTCTCAAAAGAATTCGCCCGCATCATGGCTGATGAAGGCTGGATCGGAATGGGGTGGCCCAAAAAATACGGAGGTCAAGAACGACCGCCTATTGACCGCCTCATCGTCGCAGAAGAAATGATCTCACACGGAGCTCCAATTGCCGCAATGTGGTTCGCCGACCGGCAGATGGGGCCAGCACTCATCGCATATGGAACAGAAGACCAAAAAGCGGAATACCTGCCCGGCATGCTTTCTGGAGAAACTACTTGGTGTATCGGAATGAGCGAACCAGACTCCGGATCCGACTTGGCTTCACTAGCTACATCAGCGGTTCGACAGGGAGACGAATTCATCGTGAACGGACAAAAAATATGGACTAGCTTCGGAGCGGTCGCAGACTACTGCTATTTGATTTGCAGAACCAAAACGGAAGGACCGCCCCACAGAGGCATATCTGAACTTATTGTCCCCATGGATCTACCTGGGATAGAAGTTCGCCCGATTACCGATATGACCGAAAACCGCCACTTCTGCGAAGTCTATTTCACCGACGTACACGTACCGATTGAAAACCTTGTCGGTGTTGAGGGGGAAGCGTTCAAACAGACAATGCGACAACTCGAACACGAACGAGGAGGCATAGACAGGCTCGTGTCAAACAAAGCCCTGTATGACGAGGCACTGAAACACGCGGACACGGGCGACCCTCTAATACGACAAGAAATCAGCACGCTCGAATCCGGCTACAGTATAGGAAAACTCCTCGTGTACCGCGAAGTGCTCCGCCAAGCCCCCGCTGGGTTTAGTGCAGCAACAAAATGCTTCTGCACGGAGCACGAATGGAATGTAGCACAATTCGTTAGTCGAATCCTTGGCCCAGAAGCTCTCCTCGACACCCACATGTCACGAGGTCTTGCGTATGCTCCTGCGTACACCATTATGGGAGGAACATCGAACATCATGCGAAACATACTCGGGGAAAGATGTTTAGGACTTGACAGGGAACCGAGAGGATAGAAAATAGAGATAACGGGGAATGGGGAAGCGAGATGTATGAAAAACTTTTTGAACCAATAGATGTCGGACCAGTCACCATCCCTAATCGCATCGTACGATCAGCACACTCGACCGCCCTTCCCCTAAAAAGACTAATCGCCTATCACGAAGCAAGAGCTGTCGGCGGGGTAGGGATGAGCACACTTGAAGCGACTGGCGTGCATTTGTCCTCTCCCGCTATGAGAAGCATCATTCCGTTACATGATGATGCTGTCATACCTTTTTATAAAGAACTTTCTGATGCTCTTCGCCCTCACGGGATGAAAATACTCCAGCAAATTTATCACCCGGGATCTGCACGCGCTCCAGGCAAAGGAACGTTCCAAATCTCAGCTAGCGCTATCCCTAACCCAATCGCGGGAGGGATACCTACAGCAATGACAATCCCCATGATTGAAGAAATGATAGAAGCATTCGCATCCGCAGCTCGCCGTTGTCGAGATGGAGGACTCGATGGAATAGATATCCATGCTTCTAGTGGTTATTTGATCGAGCAGTTCCTTTCACCTGCAAATAATATCCGTACTGATAGATATGGAGGATCGCTAGAAAACAGGATGCGATTCCTCATGGAGATAATTGAAGCGATACGCGAAGAAGTCGGGACAGATATATGTGTTGGGATCCGCCTACCCAACGAAGAATACATCCCAGGAGGCTTAACAGCAGCGGACAATGCAGAAATAGCAAAAATTGTCGAACCCCATGTTGATTACATCTCGCTTCATATGGGCTCATACTGGCGATTTCACAAACTGCTCTCACCAATGGATGACCCTCTTGGCCATGAAATGCCAGCCAACGAACCCATTATAAAGCAGATAACCAAACCAACGATCGTTGTTGGACGAATCATGACTCTCGACCATGCCGACACAATTGTGAGTGAAGGGCAAGCCGACATGGTATCTATGGTACGAGCCCTAATAGCTGACCCCGGCCTCGTGAACAAAGCACGACAAGGCAACACGGATCAAATTCGACCTTGTATAGGGTCAAATTTCGGTTGTGTTGGACAAATCATGTCAACAGGAAAGCTTGGCTGTGTGGTAAACATAGCCGCAGCTCAGGAAACAGAAGTGACTTTCGAACCCGAAGGAAAACCCAAGGCAATTGAAAAGATACTGATTGTAGGAGGCGGCCCAGCAGGTCTGGAAGCAGCACGAACAGCAGCGATCATGGGACACGAAGTGCACCTGCACGAAGCGACCAAGCACCTTGGAGGGCAGGTAAGAATCGCAGCAACGGCTCCAAGTAGGTCTGATATCGGCTCAATCACAAAATGGCTTGAATCAGAAATGGAACGCCTCAAAATTAACGTCACCCTGAATTCTTTGGTCGATCCGGACATTGTAGAAGAACTCAATCCGGACAGAATTATCCTCGCCACAGGATCGACACCACGAAAAGATGGATTTCAATTAACGACCCCCATTTCTCCGCTGAAAGGGTTCGACCTTGATCATGTCTACTCAAGTTGGGATATTTTTGGATTCGGCGGAAGAATAACGACAGAAGGACCGGCGGTCGTTTTTGACGATACAGGAACCTTCGAAGCTATTTCTGTTGCAGACAAACTACTCGAACAAGGAATGAAAGTGACCTTTGTGAGTAGATACGAAAGCCTTGGTGCTTCACTGCCGTATCCTCCTGCAACCGTCGAAGCGGCCAAAGAAAGACTCATGTCACAAGATTTTGATTTTATCGGTGGCCATTATCTCCAAGCCATCACAGATGATGAAGTCCTTATCGGAGTCCCATTTACAGAACGCATGCGAACCCTCTCCGCCAAAACAGTAGTTCTTGTTACATACAACCATCCAAACCGAGAGCTCGGAGAGTATTTAAAGGAACAACTTCCGGTGATGTCTGAGAAAATCCACACCGTCGGAGATGCATCTGGAACTAACGGCATCATGGACGCGATTCATCAATCAGCTAACCTGATTCGAGCGCTCTAGATCAACATACATGGACAGGGAACAAGTATTCTTCAGCTTCACTGACGAGAAATTCCAGGCGGAACCCGCAGCGGTATTTGCGGCTATGAGAGAAAAATGTCCGGTTCATCTGACGCATGACCCAGCTTCGCATTTCACGCTAACAAGGGAAGAAGACGTAACAAGGGCGCTTAGAGACGAAAAAATCTGGTCATCCAAGTACGGTCCTGGACTGGCGTTTTCAGAACCCGGCATCGGGGTCCTTGTATCAAGCGACCCGCCTGAACACACAAGCGAACGAATAGCGATCTCTAGAATTTTCAAACCTTCCGTAATTGAGAAAATGGAAGACGATATTACAGGACTAGTTCACGAATTGATTGATTCTTTTGAACACAACAAATCTGGAGATATCATTACAGACTTTGCAGCGCCGATACCTCTCACCGTCATGTGTTGGATGCTAGGCACACCAATCACCCATATAGAGCAGTTCCGAAGTTGGGTCCTGGAGATGGCTGCAGCTGTTGCCTATTCAGGAGGTCGGGAAGCCTCAGATGAAGTCAAAAATGCCTATCAAGACTTTTTTGCCTATTTTGGAGCTCACATAGAAAAGCGGAAGAAAGCCATAGAGTCTAAAGAAGACTACCCAGATGACTTATTGACCCGACTTCTTACAGTCACGCAAGACGGGCACGCCTTAACGACGAAAAAAATTCTAGGATTCTGCCAGTTTCTTCTTGTCGCAGGTTCAGAAACAACAACGCTTATGATCGGAAACATACTTCACCGCCTCATGGAAAACCCTGAACAGTTCGACCTCTTAAAAAAGAATCATGCGCTCATCCCAAACGCAGTAGAGGAGAGCCTGCGATACGACGCTCCGGTCCATGGCCTCTTTCGAACGAACAATGAAAAGGTAACTATGCATGGCGTGCAGATGCCTGAGAATTCAAAGGTATGCATGATGTTCGCCTCGGCGAATAGGGATCCAAAGGCATGGGATAACCCTAATGCCTTTGACATCACAAGAGATATAACTGACCTTAGGAATCACGCATCGTTCGGAGTGGGACCCCACTACTGTTTGGGTGCCCCTTTATCGCGTCTCGAGGGAACCGTAGCGTTAAAAGCAATAGCCGAAAGGCTTCCAAAAATACGAAGCGACGGCCCACCAACTAGGACGAAGGCCGGAGTACTGAAGGGTTTCTCCTCTTTGCCAGTTAGATGGGATTAATTACTTGACTCGATGAAGCTTTGGATCGAATTAAGCAAATCAGAATAGTCATCATGGCAGACAAGATCTGATCTCTCAGCCCGAACATGATCTGGAGCCCGAAATAAAAGCCCAGCGTCGGCTTGGTCAATCATCGAAAGATCGTTATATGAATCTCCAGCAGCAAGCACCCGGTAATTCAGCTCCTGAAACGAGCGAACAGCGTAGAATTTCTGATTCGGAATTCGTTCCACGAAACCAGTAATGACCCCGTTTGGATCAACAATCAAACGATGGCAGAGAATCAACGGGTTTCCCAACTGATCCATCAACGGGTGAATAAATTCCTCAAAAGTATCAGAAAGAAGAACTACCGAAACACGAGAACGAAGCTCATCCAAAAAGTCAGAAGCACCCTCCAAAGGTGATAGCGAAGCAATTACAGATTGAATGTCCTGAAGCGCAATACCGTTGGAGTTGATCAACTGAATACGAGAATCCATCAAAAACTGGTAATTAGGTTCATCCTTTGTGGTTCGTTTTAACCCTTCTATGCCAAATTCATCGGCAACCGCAATCCAGATCTCCGGAGTAAGGACACCTTCAACATCTAATGCTACAAGGCACTGTTGAGGAGGAGCCGAAGACATAGGTAGTCACCTTTCACATATGGAGAATGAATTTAAATCCATCTAGCAATACGAATCGCAAATAATGGACGTATCCAGTTTACGTGCCCGATCGACACTCGCATCGCCTTTCTCCACTATCACCATCACGACAAGAGCTAAACTACAGAATTGTGACCAAAGAATCTCCCTCTTCTACGGTTCTAATCTCCTTAAACTGGCAGGAATCAGAACCCCTATTACGGATGCGAAATGGTAACCAGCCGACAGCAATAACCGAGTCGGCAGTTAACTACCCATTGCTTTACAGAGTGACGAGTGAAACAAGGAGATTCTGTCTTGGCCATACTGCAATGACCCAAAATGGCGCTTCTTACGAGATATGCCTTGAAGAACCTCAGCAAGGCAGAAAATGCTTGAAATGCTCCAACGCCGATGCACGTTACGCTGCCAATCTTCACCAATCACACAAGAAAAGCATCGATGAAGTACCTCAAGCGTTCCGCAGCCACATGGATCAACCAAATTTCTTGTACCTGGCATGTTTCGCAGATGGGTCTCTAAAGGTCGGAACAACAACCCAGAATCGGAAAGAGCGGCGCCTACGAGAACAGGGAGCCATATGGGCAACCATTGTCGCCAAAACATTGAATGGCTACACAGTACGAATCATGGAAGACCTTGTCACCGACCAACTTTCCATACAACAGGCAGTATCAACAAAACGAAAACTCGCCGGATTGGTAAACCCCATAAGCAGGAAAGATGCAAAGGACAAACTCGAACACGTCAGCAGGGAAGTGCAGGCTGTCCTCGAAGATTCACAGAATCTAGACTATGAACCGCATGTAATCGAGTGGGAAAACGATGCGCTGGAAAATAGTCTCTGGAGCAACGTCCACCCCTACCCGCGAGACCTTACCAATGGGGCTCATGCACTGAAAATTGTCGATATGGTCGGAAGAATCGTCGCCTTATCCCCCGAAGACTCATCAGATGTATTCATAGCTGACCTTAATCCTCTCTTCGGCGTTGAAATAGAAATCGGTCGATTCGACACTGAGGACTTACTGGTGCAAGACGCACTCTTCTAATAACTAATTAAGTCAGAATTTATTTCCGTCAATGGCGTTTTCGTGAGACTCAATAGCGTTAAATGAGTCCACAACCGGATCGACGGCATTATGCTCATCCTCAGCTTCGACTTCCTCCTCACCTTCAGGAGCCGGAAGATCTAAACCTCCAGCTGTCGCCAGAACAAAAGCTAAACCGACTGACCGATCATAAATAGCGTCAAAATACTTTATTGACACGGTTTCCTGTCCAGTGATTGGCGGCCGCCCAAGAGACGAGGGTATGGCGTTAGTTACTGTAGGAGCTGATAAGCCATAGATAGCCCTAGGAAGTGTTTCAGGATTACCCCAAAACTTTCTGGGATCAGGCTTGCTTCGACTACGCCGTCTCCTTTTCCTAGTCCCACCTGATGGCGAACTAGTTCGGGAGCCAGACACAGAACTTCCAGAGTTACGCTTAGTGCTCATCGCTATTACTCCCGCCATTCTGTCGTGATTCATACTCAAGCATAAAGTCCGTATCTATTCCGAATGCCTGTTGAAGCTGCTCTGCATTCAAATCACCAATGGAGCTTGATTTAGGAAGAACAAGGTTCGCTATTTGCCTTTTTCCTGCGACGACCTCTTCAACGCGTTCATCAACAGTTCCAGGGCAGATTAGTCTATGGGCAATAACAGTATTTTTCTGTCCAATTCGCCATACCCTGTCACGAGCTTGATCTTCAACTGCAGGATTCCACCAACGATCATAAAGAATAACATGGTTAGCTGCAGTCAGATTAAGTCCTGTTCCTCCAGCTTTCAATGAAAGCACCATCGCTCCAGACCCAGAACCATTTTGAAAAGTCTCGACCATCCTGTCACGAGCCCCACGGCCTAGTCCGCCGTGATAGCAGTCAATTGGGAGATCGTACTTTTGAGAAAGGTGTCCAGCAAGTCGCTCACCCCAAGTTGCGAAGTGGGTGAAGACTAAAAGTCGCTCGTCTGCTGCGAAAACCGTCTCAACCAGTTCATAAAGACGGTCAAGCTTTCCTGACCTGCCTTCTATAGGGCCACCATCATCGCGATAATTTAAAGGATGATTACAAATCTGTTTTAAAGCGGTTATAGCAGCAAGCACAGCTCCTTTTCGCTGAGGAGTCCCAGCATCACTGTTCTCAGTTTCTTCAATCAACGAGTCAATAACAGCCTGATAGAGCCCAATTTGCTCAGGGGTCATGGCGCAATGGTCTACTTCGTCTATACGATCAGGTAGCTCAGCGGCAATAATGGGCTCAGCCTTAGTTCTCCTGTAGACCATGATTCCATTTAGCGCCTTCAAAGCATCTTCATTCCCTGTTTCTTTTTTCTGGTCCGGAGTCAATTGCGCAATGAATTGAGTTCGCGGCCCGAGCAAACCGGGATTAGCCCAGTCGAGAATAGACCATAAGTCTCCGAGCCCATTTTCAATGGGAGTGCCTGTAAGGGCAACACGTGAATGCGCCTCAAGCCGCCGTAGCTGCTTTGATGTTTCCGCGGCAGGGTTTTTGATCGCTTGAGCTTCATCAAGCACGATCTTGGCCCAATCAAAAGTTTCAAGTTGATCAATATCTCTGACAGCCGTCCCATACGTCGTAATAACAAGATCATTAATTTCAACAGATGCTTTCAAAGAAGCGCCTTTTGCGCGATTCGGGCCATGGTGGACAAGAACCTTCACACCCGGAACAAACTTTTGAGCTTCAGCCTTCCAATTTCCCACAACGGCAGGAGGGGCCACTACAAGGCTTGCATTGTTAGTGTCCTCACCAGCAACAGAAGCAAGTGTTGTCGGTGTCTTGCCTAGACCCATATCCAAGGCAAGACATCCTCCTAGCCCAGCAGCCTCTAAGAATTCAAGCCATGCAAGCGCGTCAGCTTGGTAACTGCGTAATTCACCAACGAAATTATCCGGTTTAGTGTTCGGGTCATCCGGTAATTCCTTCACACTGCGGAGTAGTTCAACTGCCCAACCACCACCTGCAAGTGCTATACCACCCAGAGTAAATCCCTCTAAACCTAAAGCATGTCTAAGCATCTCAGCTCCAGACATTTTTGTCATGTCCGATCGCTCTGCTAATGCAGCAGCAGCTTCAGCAAGATCAGCCTTATCTAACTCAACCCATTGGCCCTTGGACTCCACGAGCGGCTTCGCTTGAGAAGCGAGCTCTCTGATCTGTTCAGCGTCTAGTTCAACATCATCGAAGACTGCTGTCCAACGGACATCAGCTATTTGCTGGGCTCCCACGACAGTGTCCTGGCTGTCAGCTGTAATCCTAAGAATAGGTGTTGTTTTCCGGTTAGTGAGTTTTGGAACGCGCACATCGTAGCCCGCTGCGGTAAGCATTTCTCCGACATTGCTCATGAGCTCCCATGCTTCGCCCTGAGACAAAAGAACCTCACCTCTTCGGCGGCCTCCCGGACGAAGTAATTCTGGGAATAGTCGTTCTAGCCTCGTTATTTGCTTATTAACGAGTTTGCGTCGCGCTTCGCTCCCTGTAGTTACCGTAACTTCAATAGGTTCAAGCTCGTCTTTTCCATTTGGAACCAGCACTCGGGCGAGCCACGTATCAGAATCATCGGGAGGATCAAGCTGAACAACGATTTTTAATTTCGCTAATCCAGTAACGGGAACCGACCATTGTGTTAACCGACGAGCAATATCTCCGGCATCATCAGTCGGTGCACGAAAGGCCATTCCATCAAGGCGAGAGACAATCATTTCCCCAACGTCTTCTTTTGATGAGAGGGTTGGAGGAGTAGGGGGGAGATCTATTTGGCTAGCAGCCATCCGAACAATCGAATCAGTGAGATCACTAATAACTTTTCCAGTGAATCTATGCCTGTCAGTCTCACCCGATGTCACCATTACCGCTCCGGGAGCGGACTTTACAAGTTGGGCGTGAAGTTCAGCATCGAGTAAGGCCGGGGCCCACCGAACATGAAAAAGGGCTTCCCCTGTTTCGTCGTTATGTGTTCCGCTAACTTCATGGAGTAGAGGGAACATTTTTCCTTCAATAACTAATTTGACGGCGGTCCCTGCTGCAACCCCCATCCATATCGCAGTTGCCCCTAAATTCGACCCTCTGATCCCACCAAGGGAGACCAGCCATCCAAGGGTTGCTGCGATAGGGGCAGACACACAAGGAGCTTTTACGTCTCCCGGTAAAGCGATGTCATCGTTCGGGGTCCATTCAATAGCGCTCGCACCATGAGCCGCAAGCCGTTCAAGGATCTGTTCATGATCTTCTGGTTCTGTTTTATGCCCAGCTGACCATGCAATAAGACGCCCATCGCTCCATGCAAGCTGAAGAACCGGCATGGATAAGTGACCTATCGATGAGTCCCCGTCATGAGAGATACTTCGTTTTGGAGCAGGGCCAAGTAGATCAGTGAGCACACTGTCAATACGGTTGGCCTCGCTATTCAAGTCATCGAGGACTGTCCGACGCTCAGACCCTCGGTAGCTTTTCCTAGCATTAGTAATAGCCCGATCTGTTAATTCAAGGTATTTAAATAAGCTTTCAACCCAGAGATTTTTATGCTCTTGAAGCAGAGTAAGTTCGTCCTGAGTTCCAACCCCATCCAAATGCTTTTGCGCCAGCAGCGAAATTTCATACGCGGAAATGGGATTTGATTCTGTATTTATAGTTACGGCTATCTCCTTAGAGTAAATGGAATCTTAATTTAAGAAACCGCCGAAACCCAGCGGCTCATTGGCCGAAAGCAAACCAAGCTTGATTGGGTTGCACATCGTCAACAGCCCACACGGGTTTCTTTCACTTTAAGACATTTTTTCCCAAACGCCACGTATGCACTAGCTTTAATTTAAATAAAGTGTTGGAGAACGCAGATAAGGTACTGATTCACGGCAAGTTAGGAAGAAGATGGATCTAGAGGGAAAAGTAGTCGTTATTACCGGCGGTGGTGCAGGAATCGGAGCCGCCATGGCAAGAGCTATGGCAAAGGCTAACGCAAGACATATTGTTGTAACTGATATTAATTTTGAGAACGCGCAGGCCATAGCAGGCGAAGTTAACGGCTCCGCCAGGATGGTCGATGTAGCCAAGGAAGAGCAAATAATCGAGCTTGTACATGATGTCGAACAACAGCATGGCCCTATCGAACTCTTTTGTTCAAATGCTGGTTTCGTAACTAATGCTGGATTAGAGGACACTAATGAAAGGATCACTCAGATGTGGGAGGTGCATGTCATGGCCCACATTTATGCTGCTAGAGCTGTTCTCCCACAAATGATTGCAAACGGTGGGGGATACCTACTGAATACAGCTTCAGCGGCTGGCCTTCTAACGCAGATAGGTTCTCTTGCTTACTCGGTTACAAAAGGAGCGGCAATTTCTTTGGCTCAATGGCTGGCTATTACTCACTATCATCAAGGGATACGCGTTTCAGTGCTTTGCCCACAAGCGGTCCGGACGGACATAATCATAAATAGCCCTGATTCAGTACCCGGAGAAGAATTAGAATGGGAAGAAGGAGGAGTTGCAAGTTCCGATGGAATACTTGAACCAGAACTAGTCGCCCTCGAATGCATATCGGCAATTAAGGATGAACGGTTTCTTGTCCTCCCACACCGACAAGTTGAAGATTACATAAAATATCGGGCAGAAGATATGGATCGATGGCTTAGCGGCATGCGACGGTTTCAGGAGAAACTATATGACGGGGGTGACCTGCCAGGGGACATCATGGGATTAGATGGTTGGACGAGTTTGTGAGTTCTAAATGAGCGAAAACCAAGTAAATCGAAGATCTTCTGACCTGCGGGGAACTGTAGAAAAATTCTCCAAAGATCCTGTATCGCTTATCACTGACGATCATATGGATCAATATGGAAAAGACGGAATTGTTATGATTAAGAATGTCTTGCATCCTGAATGGCTTCTATTGCTCGAAGTTGGGTTAGAGCGTGTCCTCAATGGAAGCTCTCAGCATCTTCACAAGTTTTTTGAAGGTCAGGAAGGAGAATTTATCGAAACTATCCGGAACTTCGATGTTGTACCAGAAATTCGACGTTTTGTTTATGACTCTCCCATAGCTGACCTTGTCGGGAAGATAATAGGCTCCGATAATCTTTGGTTGTATTCGGACGAGTTCTTCGTCAAAGAAGGTGGGAATGCTGAGCGAACTCCGTGGCATCAAGATACCCCATACTGGCCAATTCAAGGAGAACAGATTGCATCCGCTTGGATATCCCTTGATACATTATCGAAAGCAGAATGTCTTGAGTACGTAGCTGGTTCACATAAGGGGACGATGTATGACGGATTTAGCCCTTCTAAAGTTTCAGAAGATCCAACTGCTCCTCACTATGGAGATCAGTTGCCGCCGCTTCCAGACATTGAAGCTAATAGGAGTTCGTACGATATACGGTCTTGGGAAATATCTCCCGGTGATGTCATATTTGCCCATCCCGGCGTTTTGCACGGTGGTGGCCCTACAGGCCCCGATAGTAAGAGAAGAGCTATAACTATTCGCCTATATGGCGACGATCTTCGTTATGCTAAGCGACCACCTACCCGTCCAACTGTCCCACTGACTCCAGGATTGTCTTTAACGTTAAATCCAGGAGACCCTTTACGGTCCCCTTGGTACCCCCGAATACGGCCAATCCCTCCGCATATTCGTGCTGAATGGGAGTGAGACTACCTGCGAAGATTCGTCGTTTGACTCGTTCAAATTCCCCTAGATAGGCATTTCAAGTTACAGATCAGCATCCACTATACTTCTTCGTATGAAGACCTTGAACACATATTTCGGTTCGGCTGATGTTAAAGACTTCTACTCGGGCAAGATCGCTGATAGGGCAGCCGGCCGTCGAGGAGCTGAAGTAGCAGAATTAGTCGGAGACGGCAGATCAATCGGTATCCAGTTAGAAGACCAATATGGATGGACGTTCCGGGCGCAAGAAGGCCAAGTTGTCGTTGAGGAAGGAACAGAAAGTGCCTCTCTCGTTATTTCAACGGACGTGGCTGCATGGTCTGATCTCATTACCGAAGCATGGTCAATTATGGGGCTAGCAATTCAAGGGAGAGTAACTATTGAGAGAGGAGGCTTCAATCATCTTGCGAAATGGGAGCCTGCTTTACAGGGACTATACAATGACCGGCCCATATGGTTCCCTTCCAAACAAGTAATAGGCGATGGTTATACATTTTCAATGCAGGACAGATTCAGCGACATGCGGAATGTTTTGGATCGTTTGGGTTTCCTTCTTGTCAAGGGAGTCTTTTCGGATGAAGAAATCAAAAAGATGAAAGATGAAGTTGAGGATCGTCGGATCTCAGCAGACCCAGAAGATAAGCGTTCTTGGTGGGCTACAGATGGTGAAGGGAAAGAGCAATGCTGCCGCGTAACCTATCTCAATTATGGATCTCAGCTATTTTCTGATCTTCCCTACGACGAAAGGTTGCAACACCTGGCAAGGTTATCGACCAGACCGTTAATACCTGCACCGGATCATGGTGATGGAATCGCTGCTGTAATTAAAGTGCCAGGAATAACTGAGGGGTTATCAGATCTTCCTTGGCATAGGGATTGTGGAATGGGAGGCCATCCACTTCTCTGCCCAGGGCTAAACATGGGCATACAGTTAGATCAAGCATCGGAAGAATCAGGCCAATTGAAATTCTTACCCGGTACAAACAACTATGCTGGCGGAGCAGAGCACGCTGATCGGTCGTCAGCGATAATCCCGATCAACGCCGAACCTGGTGATGTTACAGTCCACTATGGCCACACGTTACATATCGCTCCACCGCCTAAAGGAGCTGGCACCTATAGGAGAACGGTGTACGTGAGTTTCCATATCCCAGAGTATCTGGAGGTCCTTCCCAAAGGGCAAGGCTACAACGATGTGCTTTTCGCCCATGGTGACGGCAGAGTCCGATCTCCTCAGGAGCGAATTTAGCTAGGAGCTCTTCCGCCGTTTAACAATATTTGCCCATTCATCTCTAAGGCCAACAGTTCTATGAAAGAACGTAGGGCCTGTTGCGTCAAGATGAAAATATCCAAGTCGCTCAAATTGAACGACCGACCCCAGCGGTAAGTCGCTGATGGAAGGTTCAAGTTTTACACCTTCGAGAAGGGTCTTGGAGTCTAAATTAACATCATCAAGAGCTTCTCCAGTTTCTTCCCCAGGGTGCTCAGAAGTAAATAGTCTCTCGTAGAGAGCTACAGATCCGTCAATTGCGTGCTCTGCTGATACCCAATGTATTGTCGCTTTAACTTTTCGGCCATCGGGTGCCTTGCCGCCACTTGTCTCAGGGTCATAGGTGCATAGAATCTCGATAGGATTTTCTTGGTCGTCTTTGATTACGTCAGTGCAAGTGATGAAATATCCGTATCGAAGTCTGACTTCACGGCCGGGAGATAAACGATAATATTTTGGCTCAGGGTTTTCCATGAAGTCATCACGCTCGATAAAAAGCGAACCGGAAAAAGGCACTTCTCGGGTGCCAGCAGTATCGTCTTCTGGGTTGTTGATCGCTGTACGGGTTTCAACGTGACCTTCAGGCCAATTAGTAATAGTAACCAAAAGAGGTTTTAGAACAGCCATTTTTCGCTCAGCAGCCTTGTTGAGGTCATTACGAACGAAAGATTCGAGTAATTCAATTTCATGGGTGCCATTCGTTCTAGCAACACCAATGTGCTCACAGAATGAACGGATAGCTCTAGCTGGGTAACCTCTTTTCCGAAAGCCGCGTAACGTTGGCATGCGAGGATCATCCCAACCGTCTACTACCTTTTGCTCAACGAGATGCTTTAAAAGCCTTTTAGACAATACAGTATGGGTGAAATTTAACCTAGCGAACTCTGTTTGGTATGGGCGGTCGGCTCCAGTGATTTCAAGTTGATCAAGAAACCAGTCATATAGTTCACGATGCGAATCAAACTCAAGAGAACAAAGAGAGTGGGTCACCTTTTCAATGGCATCTGATTGCCCGTGGGCCCAATCATAAGTTGGGTATATGCACCAGTCATCACCAGTGCGGTAATGATTTTCATGCCGAATCCTATACATAATCGGATCGCGCATATTCATATTGTCATGATCCATTGAAATCTTTGCGCGAAGGACACACTCGCCGTCAGAGAATTTTCCAGAGCGCATTTCTCTGAAGAGATTAAGGTTCTCTTCCACGCCCCGCTCCCTGTATGGGCTATTTGTGCCTGGCTTTTGAAATCCGCCACGTTGTTCAGATATGGTATCTCCATCTTGACTGTCAACGTAAGCCTTCCCATCCTGAATTAGTTTTTCAGCCCAGATATAGAGCTGGTCAAAGTACGTAGAAGTATGCAGCGGCTCCCTTTGGAGAGTTTCACCTAATAGCCATTCAAGATCTTCAAAAATTCCATCAACGAACTCTGTGTTCTCTGTGACCGGATTTGTGTCATCGTACCGAAGATTAAAGACACCAGAATATTCCCTCGAGATGTTGAAATTTACGCAGATCGCTTTAGCATGGCCGACATGAAGATAACCGTTTGGTTCTGGCGGAAATCGAGTTTGTACACGGCTATCAAATCTTCCTGATTCAAGATCAGCTTTGATTAGGTCATTAATGAAATTAGACTTCTTCGATGCAGTGTCATCTTGTGATTTCATATATTAATAGTGTGCCATTTAGAACTCGTGTATGCGCGGGTCTAAGCTGAGATATCTAGAGAAATGGGCGTCTAAGGGGGCTTTCATGAGTTCGGGATTCGACAAAGGACGGCTACAAAGAGTCGTTGATTTATGCGACCGGTATGTTACCGATGGAAAGTTTCCTTGCGCGCAAGTGCAAATAGCTCATCGAGGTTCAGTTGCTTTACGACACACAGTGGGATCAGCAGATCTTGAAAGCGGAGCCTCTCTTCGAGAAGACGCTATTTTTCGTATCTACTCAATGACAAAGCCAATTACATCCATAGGGCTGATGCAGCTGTATGAAAAAGGCCTCTTAATTCTTGAGGATCCGGTGGCAAAGTACATTCCGGCATTTGCAGATCCACAAGTCCTCGTAGGTGGGTCGTACCTTAATCCTGTTACCCGTCCAGCGCAGACAGAGCTAACCATAAGAGACATGCTCCTACACACCTCAGGACTTACGTATGGGTTCCACTACTCAAACAATTTGGACAAAATGTACCGGTACAAAAAAATAGCGGGTGCTGCAGAAGGAGCTGACGGGACACTTGAGGACAAAATTAATGAACTTGCAACTCTGCCACTCTTATTTGATCCAGGGACTGCGTGGAATTATTCGATGTCAACTGATGTGTGCGGAAGATTAATCGAAGTGATTAGTGGGAAAGGACTGGACGAATATTTAGAGGAACATGTGCTTAGGCCGCTCGGAATGAATGACACCGGATTTTATGTGAAGGAAGGAGAAACTGATCGCTTTACTTCGAACTATGCCATCACGCCAAAGGATCCACTTATGTTGATAGACCCCGCAGGCGAGAGCCCATATTTAACGCAGCCCCTATTTCTTTCAGGAGGTGGAGGGCTAGTGTCAACTATCGATGACTACCAACGTTTCGTGGACATGTTACTCAATGGAGGGGAGCTCGATGGCAATCGGATTATTGGACGTCACACACTCGATTTTATGACGCTCAATCATCTACCAGGTGGTGCAACACTTAACGATTTAGGCCAATCGACCTTTACTGAGACAGCAATGGAAGGAATGGGATTCGGGCTTGGCTTTTCAGTACTCGTTAACCCAGCTGCAAATGCTGCTCTAGGTTCAGTAGGGGAATTCGCATGGGGAGGAGCTGCCTCCACTCGATTCTGGGTAGACCCTCTAGAAGAAATCACATGCGTCTTTATGACACAATTCATGCCTTCGAGTCATTACCCGATCCGTCGCGAGCTAAAAGCAGTCGTCTATCAGGCGTTGAAATGATGGGCAGTGTTAAATGAAAAAGACAGCTCATGTGTTTTACTCAATAATCAGCCAAGGAGAAAATAAGAAACAAAGACAGACCAGTAGTACCCTTAAGGGAAGGAGGCTCAATGACAACAACAAATCCCTTTGATGCAGCCTTAGAAGGTTTCCCGAACAAGATGGGAGATGGAGCGGAGGCTTATAGGAAATTTCCGCATATGCCCGTTGGTGAAGCAGTAGATATGGGGCATGACGAGAATGGAACTCCACTGTTCGATCCAAGAATATTCGATAGCAGTGAGTTCGCACGCAACCCGTACCCCTATTACCGAATCCTGCGAGACCACTATCCAGTCTTCCACGACCAATTGCATAATTGTTATTTTGTAACACGCTATGAGGACATCACAGACTGCTACTTTGACGAAATTGGGTTTAATACAATACCCAAAGGGTCTTCGAGTGGAGTTCTTGGAAATACACAACTCGAACTGAGCGGAATAGAACATCGGCGGCGACGTAACATCTATGGCCGCCACCTTGTCGGAGCCGCGCTGACCAAACGAATCCACGCACTTGAGGAACTAGCGAATGAGCTAATCGATGAATGGTGGGACCCTAATAACAAGAAAGGCATAGAAATAAACGAAGATACTAAAACAGTTACCCTAGAACTTGGGAAAGCCTTTGCGAATGAATTCCCTATCTCCGTAGTGGCACAAGTTCTGGGAATCCCACAAGATGCTCGTGAACAATTCACTTGGTGGTATGACGCAATGATGTCTGGTCTAGGTGGGTCTGATACGCACCATGAAGGGCTCGAAGCTAGGCAGGATCTTGAAGAATACGTCGAAGAACTTGTTGAAGAGCGTCGAGGAAATCCAACGTATCTCCAAGATGCAAAAGGTGATGAGATATGTTTGGACATCATCTCCGAACTGTGCCATTCAGAGATTGATGGTTCAGTCATGTCAACAGAAGAGATTACTTCCTTTATTGCTCTAGTAGTCGGGGGAGGGGGAGAAACAACCCGAGGAGCAATCTTAAATCTCTGGTACCTTCTCTTACAGCACCCCGATCAATACCATCAGGTCAAAGAGAATGATGAATTATGGGACACCGCATTTCACGAAATGTTACGACATTCAACTTCTATAGGCGGACAGCCGCGGCACAACACATTTGATATTGTTATGCACGGCGTTCATATCCCTGCAGGTTCCTTGATGCACATGGTTGACGTTTCAGCTAACCATGATGAAAGAATCTTTAAAGACCCTGAAGATTTTAATATCTTCCGTGATGATCTATACAGCGGGAAAATTTTACGCTCTGGCCATAACAAAGAAGGGAAATGTAGCCACATGGCGTTCGGCGTGGGCCCCCACCTGTGCCCCGGAGCATGGATATCCCATCAGGAAACAGTAATAGGTTCACAAATCCTTGATGGAGTTTTCAAAAATGTCAGAATAAATACAGATCGTATGCCTAAAGATATCGATGGGAATTCTCTTGCCCCTATAGGGCTGAAATCTATTCGTGAACTATGGCTTGACTTCGATCTCCCGGATTAAGCATGGAGTCATACGAGGCTGATTTTGAAGATGAGCCCTCACCTGAGCCTGGGTACAGAACGTACGAGGTGTACCAGCGGGAGCGCGTTGGAGAAACGACAAACTTAATAAAGCCACGAGAACTGATATCGGATGAATACGCTCGTGACCCTTACCCACTGTTAGAGGTATTACGTGAGAATTACCCGTGCTATAGGGACTGGTTGAGTAACTGCTTCTGGATTACGCGCTACAACGACGTAACGTCCGTGTTTGCTGACGACCAGAACTTTGAGACTCGACCAAAACGCTGGTACCTGGATTCGATAAACTATGGGCGCGACCTCTGGAAACACCTTCCTATTCAGTGGGCATATGAGAAAAAAATCGACGAGAGTATAGGAACAGTCTCAGAGGAGGCGATATCGTCGCTCGACGATTCGACAATGGATCTTGCAAAAAATTTCGCTGCACGAATCCCATTGGCACTCTGGCAAAAGATACTTAATATCCCATTGGAACAGGCTCAAGAGTTCGCTCGCCTTTACCTGCAAATGCAACGTGGTGCCAGATGGAATCCACAATTCAGACAAAAGGGATTGCAATCGTTGCAAGGACTGTCCGATCTTCTTGAACCTATATTTAGCGACCGTTGCCAAAACCCAGAAGATGACTTTATCAGTGCAGTTGCGCAACTTCAGCTATCAGATGCGCCTCCCACTGTGAAGGACCTCGTTATAACGATCCTCGAACTAGATCATGAGACTTTACATGGAGGGCTTTCGAATCTTTGGTTGAACTTGCTTACAAACCCAAGAGAGATGGAAAAAGTAAGAAATGATCATCGCCTCATGAAATTCGCGTGGTTAGAGACGCTTCGCTATTCTCCGCCAGTTATAGCCGCTGATAGATTCGCCCGAAAGGAAGTCGAAAGATTCGGAAGGTTGATTCCCAAAGGGGGTTTACTTCGCTGCTCAGCTGCGGCAGCAAATCGAGACCCTCGCCAATTCGATGAACCTAATGCATTCATTATTGGGAGAAAGGATCTCTGCCAGCGAGAGCCACGTGGTCAGTATCGTGCTGATGGGCTCCCATCTGGAATAGCATTTGGGCTTGGAAGACCATCTATTCATCCTGCAGTTCCTAAGGGCAGGCCAAGATCGAGATACGCCTTGATAAGGGATGCGGCTGTGACAGCTTCGTTGTTACTTCTTGAAGATAAGCCCTCACTGAAAATAGCTGATGGGGCAGAACCGCACCTTACCTGTTCGCAGCTAGGAGAAATGCACACATGCTGGGAATTACCTGCCTGTTAATAAGTTTCTCAGGATTCTGGATCTGGTAATACGCAGGGAAATCCTGCATATAAACCTATGTTGTCCCCAGTCCTACCTTCAGGCCCCTCAAGGAGAAGTTGAACAAGAACTTCTGCGGTTTCTTCTGGCTTCATCCAGCTTTCAACCCATGCCGGATCGGCGTTTGTCCCACTCCATGATCTAATCATCTCGCTGTCGGTTGCCCCAATACACAGGTTATTAACCCTAACGCTATAGGTGGCTAACGACTTGGCCCAGTCGAAGGCAAGCCCATTTAGTGCCCATTTTGATGCGTTATAAAGATCCATATTCCCATGGCCGTGATGACGAGAAGAGCCGGGCGCAGGTTTGACGTGGTCGGTGCTGACATTTACGATCTCTCCGTAATTATGCTCTGCCATTATGGGCGCGACAGCTCGACCGAAAAGAAACGCTCCGCGAATATTGGAACCGAATAATCTTTCATAATTTGATAAGGACTCGTCCCAATCGTCTAACGGCCCAGTTCGAAGGACTTCCCCGGCATTATTTACAAGAATGTCAACTGTTCCGAACTTGGCAACAGTCGTATCTACAACCGATCGTACGTGATCAGGATCAGAGACATTACCAATATGCCAATCGGCGCCAATCTGTTTGCCGACTGTAGATATCGATTCTCGTTTATCTGTTATGACGACATTGCAACCTTCTTCAGAAAGGCGTCGAGCGAACGCAGCTCCCACGCCCTGAGCAGCTCCTGTGATAATTGCAACTTTCTCCTTAAGGGTCATATCCATACTGTCTACCTTGTCTGGAAAAAGTCGCCTAGGCCATCTGAGGCACCTTTCTCCTTTTTGTTACTATCTTCTTGAGGTAAAGCAACGGCTACTCCGTCATTCAATTCAATCTTGAAGCAAGGAACTCCCTCATAGGCTGGCGGGCCACTATGCTCACCTGTTCGAACATCAAATGATGTTCCGTGCAGAGGGCATGTTAACTGGTAGCCGCGAAGACGACCCTCACTCAAAGGAGTATCAGCATGACTGCAGTTGTCTTCAAGGCCAAATAGCTCTCCATTTACCCGACAAACAACGATTCCATAATCGCCGATATCCTCGAATACTTGTAAATCACCATCTTTGAGTTCATCAAGATTCCCTAGTTGATGGGCGTCCGGATCACTCATGCGGGATCCATGGCAATGTATTTATCGAGAGTTTGATGAAAATAGCGGATTCTATTCTCTTGCGAAGGAAGGTACTCGCCTTTATATCCTCGTGAGCGCAATCCTTTATGCTGCGTAGTCCAGATTGCCACATCCTGATCAATTCCTGGCCCGCAGCTCACTTCTCCCGCACGTCCAGCAATATGTTCTACTTGATGATCTACAGATACCCAATCCTTCATTGAATTTGAATAGTATTCGGTTGCTCCTTGGGGAAACATAGTTAAGTACCACATGTCAAAAATGCATTTATTAGGGTCTGTGGGGTGTGGGGCAGATCGAAGAAAAATACAGCCATCAGGTTTCATGCTAAATGAGAGGTTTGGAAATATTGTGTAGTGGTAGTTATCTGTTAACTGTTCATCAGAATACCGAGAGAAATCGTACCCCTTAGATGCAGAGAGTTCACGTTTCCTCTGTTGAAGCGCAACGCGCAAACCGGATAAATTGTCCCGATATGGCTCTGGATCAAATTCCCAAAAATCAAAATCCTTCTTCATGCCTTTAAAAGTTTTATCGGCAGATCCTTTATATTGCGGACCAGGGCCTCCGCCAGGCATAAGCATTCGACAATGCCCAGATGGATATAAATCAAACTGACAACCACTGTGGTGTTCATTTAAATGATTAAGGGTCTGAGGGTGGACGAACGGAAGGTGGTAACTTTCGTTAAAATTATCCTGAACGCATTTCCAATTCCATTCCCCTTCGATGGTCACCCAATGGGTTCGCTTCATTTCCTCCATACGGTATGAGTCCAGATGTTCGGTAACAGGATTTAGCCATTCTCTAAGACTGTCAGATTGAGGATCCATATTGAACCAAATGAAACCAGCCCAAGTTTCGCATGGAATTTCAACTAAGTTTAATTTCCCACATGGCGAGCCTTGTGGGAAATCATCTTCATCGTATGCCCACGTGCACTCACCGGTAGAGCTGAATCTCCAACCATGGTAAGCGCACTGGAATTCTCCACTTGCCAAGGTCCCAACTTCTGCAGTTACCAGTTGGTTTCCGCGATGCTGGCAAGCGTTATAGAAAGCTCGTATTTTGTGGTCCTCGCCGCGAACACAAATAATCGATTCATGGACAATGTCGTACTTAACGTAATCTCCTGGGTCAGGTATCTGGTCAACTCTCCCTGCAATCTGCCAGACTCTGGTCCACATTCGCTCCCATTCTTTATGAGCAAAAGCAGGAGAGTGGTACCGGTAGCCAAAGATATTCTGTTCTAAACCTAAATCGGGATCTGGGGCTTTATCACGAGGTATGCCCGTGATTTCAACATAAGTTGATCTTGTGTCAGTCATAAGAAAGTTTTTCTGCTTTTTAAGATAGTTTATTAGTTAGATCACAAAGAATACAGAAACTAAAAATATTTCGAGGGGAAAATGTTTGATTTGTTGCCGGAAAGGCTCGCTTGGTTCATCGTAGGTCCTTCTCTTGGATTTCTGATTGTGATCTTCTTTCTCGTGCTAAACCAACCCTTAGGCGCTAGTGGTGCTTATGTACATTCGTTAAAGTTGATTCAACGTAAAACTGACGTCGCTATTTGGAGAATCTGGTATTTCTTCGGCATCTTCTTGGGAGGAATTCTTACAACACAGATTTTTCGAGATTCAGGAAAGATCCGATCAGGTTACGCAACGATGAGAGAAGTAATCCAAAGTGGACCAACAATACTTATAGTTTTCCTAGGTGCCGTTGTCATGGGTTACGGAGCAAAAGTAGCTGGAGGATGCACCTCCGGTCATGGCATGTGTGGAACGTCCCAACGCTCCGTCGCTTCAATAGTTGCGACAGGAACCTTCATGGCCACAGCTATCCTTACAAC
>PBMJ01000029.1 GCA_002722525.1 Acidimicrobiaceae bacterium
GGCGCCTTCTTCTTTGCCGGTGCCTTCTTTGCCGGTGCCTTCTTCTTTGCCGGTGCCTTCTTTGCCGGTGCCTTCTTCTTTGCCGGTGCCTTCTTTGCCGGTGCCATACTTCTACTTCCAGACTGACTATGGGTTCAAATAATCTATACGTTTGGTGGTGGAGTTTATCGGGTAGTTACCAAAACGATGGTGATATTCATAAACTCGGAGCTTTTTCTTACAAAAAGTGGAGGTTTTGGCTGATCTAAAGGCATACGATCGCCGAATTCAAGAGTAACCTCTATGAAGATCCATATTTAGAAAAGCTATGAGCGATAAATCTTCCGATACCCCATATCCGACTGTTGGCCCGAAGCCAGATCTACCTAACATCGAAAAGTCCATTCTCGAGCGTTGGGCGAAGGAAAAGACGTTCCAGACATCGATTGATGAACGCCCAGAAAATACTGAATACGTATTCTACGATGGGCCGCCGTTCGCTAATGGACTACCCCATCATGGACATCTTCTAACTGGATATGTGAAGGATGTCATTCCTCGATACCACACAATGAGAGGGAAAAGAGTCGAACGACGGTTTGGTTGGGATTGCCACGGATTACCCGCTGAAATGGAAAGCGAAAAACAACTGGGCGTATCTGGCAGGGCAGCTATAACAGACTTCGGCATCCAGAATTTCAACGAACATTGCGAAAAATCCGTGCTGAAATATACCGATGACTGGGAAGAGATAGTTGAAAGACAAGCCCGTTGGGTGGACTTTGAAAATGATTATAAAACTATGGACCTTCCTTACATGGAATCCGTAATGTGGGCTTTCAAGCAACTATGGGATAAAGGCTTAATTTACGAATCTTACAGAGTGATGCCTTACTCTTGGGGGGCTGAAACGCCACTCTCAAACTTTGAGATCCGGTTAGATGATGCCACGAGACCAAGACAAGACCCTGCTATAACCGTAGCTTTCGATTTGGAACAAAAACCAGACGATATCGGGCCCATGAAGATACTCGCTTGGACTACAACACCTTGGACGCTGCCAAGTAATTTAGCCCTTGCTGTTGGAAGCGACATACAATATTCCATTCTTGACTACCAAGGTCAGCTTTTTATCCTTGGGGAAGAAACCGTTGAGCACTACGAGACCCAATTCCCTGAAGCCACTATCAAAGGATCACTTCTAGGAACTAAACTTTTAGGGAGAAAATATACTCCGCTTTTCGACTTTTTCGTTGACTATGACCCAAATGCCTTTCAAGTCATTTCCGGAGATTTTATCGACACGGAAGAAGGAACTGGAATCGTTCATATCGCCCCGGGATTTGGAGAAGATGACCAAAGAATCGCTGCGGAGAATCAAATCGGGACTCTAACCCCAGTTGATGATGCCGGATGTTTCACTTCTGAAGTCAAGGACTGGGAAGGTCAAAACGTCTTCGATGCAAGCCCTGACATTATCCGATCACTTCGGGAAAGAGACAAACTAGTTCGACATGACAGTTACGAACACAACTACCCGCACTGTTGGAGGACAGACACGCCGATAATTTATAAAGCTGTCCCTTCTTGGTATGTAGAGGTCACGGCTATTCGAGAAAAGCTTCTTGAATTAAATCAAGAAATTAACTGGATCCCATCAAACGTCCGTGATGGACGTTTTGGAAAATGGCTTGAAGGTGCCCGGGACTGGTCTATCAGTCGAAATCGCTTCTGGGGTTCGCCTGTTCCTGTGTGGAAAAGCGATAATCCTGAGTATCCACGAATTGATGTCTATGGAAGCCTTGACGAACTAGAACGCGATTTTGGTATAAGGCCCGACAACCTCCATAGGCCTTTCATTGACGACCTAGTCCGACCAAACCCTGATGACCCATCTGGGAAATCAATGATGCGCAGGGTCCCTGAAGTTCTTGATTGTTGGTTTGAATCTGGTTCAATGCCATTTGCCCAAGTTCACTACCCCTTTGAAAATAAAGACTGGTTCGAAGAGCACTTCCCTGCAGACTTCATTGTTGAATACATCAATCAGACCCGAGGGTGGTTCTACACGCTACACGTCCTGGCAGGTGCATTATTCGAGAAACCAGCTTTCAAGAATGTGATCTGTCATGGAATTCTCCTTGCAGATGACGGAGCAAAGCTGTCGAAAAAACTTCGGAACTATACAGAGCCGACAGAAATCTTTGAGGTCCAAGGTTCTGACGCTCTCAGATGGTATTTCATGTCATCAAATATTGTTCGAGGAGGCGATTCTCGGATAAGTGATCAAGGTATCGATGATGTCGTTCGTCAAATAATTACTCCGATATGGAATGCTTACTCGTTTTTTACGCTCTACGCGAACATAGATAACTACAAAGCTAACTGGAATGTTGAGAGCACGAACCTTCTCGATCAATACATACTTGCAAAAACTCGCCTTATGGTTGAAACAGTTACCCAATCAATGGAACAGTACGATCTTCCAGGCGCAACAAACGAAATAAAAGCCTTCATTGATGCTTTAAATAACTGGTATATAAGGAGAAGTCGAGATCGTTTCTGGGCTCCAGGTAGTCCCAAAGATGATACAGATAAACAAGCAGCCTATGATACTTTGTTCACAGTTCTTAAGGTCCTCTGCGAAACAAGTGCGCCTTTACTCCCAATGACGGCTGAAGAAATCTATTCCGGAATCACATCTAATGCAAGTGTCCATTTGGCTGACTGGCCAGACGTTAGCTCTCTTCCATCAAACCCTAACCTTGTGAAAGCAATGGACCTAGTAAGAGATGTTGTGTCGACCACTCTCAGGGTACGAGAAGATGCGAGCCTTAGAGTTCGACTACCTCTCAGTAGCATCACCATAGCTGGTGAAGACCTTTCCGAACTTGAGAATTATCTTGACATCATTAAAGACGAAGTGAACGTGAAGGCAGTTATCTTCTCAGACGATATCGCTGATCATGCGCAGTTTATTTTAAAACCCGATGGAAAAATTCTCGGTCCACGGTTGGGTGAGTCTGTACAAGATGTATTCAAAGGTGCAAAATCTGGAAACTGGGAATGGATTGACGACGAAAAGGTGCAAGTAGGAACTCACGTTCTTGAGAAATCTGAGTTTTCTATCCATCTGAAAGCTAACGAGGGCATAACTGCTGGAGCCCTAGCATCATCCAACGGGGTGGTCATCTTGGATACAAATGTTACCGAGGAACTCATAAACGAAGGGCGAGCTCGGGACACGGTACGAGCAATACAGGAAGCCAGAAAAACTCAGAATCTAGTTGTAACTGATCGAATTGAAGTCATCGTTGATGCCCCGGAAAACATCCAGCAGGCTATCAATACCCACCTGTCTTACATTGCTGATCAAGTTCTGGCAGTGTCAATTGACTTCCAAGCCATCAACACTGAGGCCATGATTCACCAAGGCAACATAGATGGTGAAAATGTTTCGATTTCCCTGACTACAGTCAATCAGTAAATTGGTATCTTGGTGGTTTAGTTGATGCTATTCGTCGTCCGAGAAAAAAGATGAAATAGCTTCATCAGTTTCATCATCGACCAAGCCGAGGACACTTTCATGGGGGTCAGAGTCACGTAGTTCTTCAAAAAACCGGTCACCTGAAACTCCTTCGCTTCCTTGAATAACAGGAGTGGCCTGAGTCGGAGGGCCAGCGTCTTCTTCATCCTCTATCCAATTCTCCCCTATCCCTTCCTCTGCACCTGCTGCTGCTGCGTCAATCCAAGACTCAAGGTCTTCTGTTGAATGGACAAGACTCAATTCTGGAGGCATCTCGTCTTCACGTCGTGCTTTATCAACCTCCATTGAATCTTCTCGATCTGCTGGGCTAATATCCCGAATTTCGCTCATAGTGGTAATGCCAGCTTGGCCAATCGTCTCGGCTTCTATATCTTCTTCTAAAACTTCAAGAAGACTGGGTCCCAACTCGCTTGAATCTTCTTCAAGATCTTCGATTTCTTGACCAATTTCTAGCTCAAGTTCACTATCTTCAATTATTTTTCGCATTTCATCAAGAACTATAAGAAGTTGGTCCTTTCCTGCGTGAAGCTGGCCTTCCAGATATCCACATTTTTCTTCAAGGTTTTTACGCTTCGATTCGAGCGTCTCTATCTTCTCCCTAAAGTCAGTTTGAGACTCCTCAGCCATTTTTCGGGCTTCCTCAACTACAACTCTCTTAATATTGTCTGCTTGTGCCTCGGCTGATGCTATGAGTTGCTCGGACTGGGCTGCTGCTTCCTTTGTGAGTGAATCCGCAGTTCGCTGAGCTGCCGCAAGTAACCGTTGTGCAGCACCTTCTGGATCGTACAGATCCGAATCTTCTGTCGCGTTTGTAGGAATTCTAGAGTCATCCGCCTCCAACAATTCGGCAAATCTTCTAAGGAAGGAATCAACCTCCTGTATGTCGTATCCTCCTCTTCGGTGCCTGGCAAAACGAACATTTCGAATAAATTCTGGAGTTAAAAAACTTTGAGTTGCGTCGGATAGAGCCATACAAAAAATAATACTAGCTTTAGCAGGCTGGGTCAGGGATTGCCTTACGAGGATCTGATTTGAATGCTAGACAGAAACAGACCCGCCAAGACGTTGGCGTTCTTCGTCAGACACTTCTACATCTTTCGGAGTTAGAAGGAAGACATCATCTCCGGCTTTCACAAATCCTCCATCAATACCGACTTTTAAACCTGAGCAAAAATCGATCACACGAACTGCAACTTCATGATCTGCCTGCTGAATATTGACTATCACTGGTTGCCGTCGCTTAATCGCTTCTGAAATCTCTTTAACGTCACTAAATCTAACTGGAGTTACCACACAAGGCTTAGACACTTTCGGCGGAGCAATAGTTCTTACAGCATTAGCCAAACGAGATTGTCCCGTATCTTCACTTTTAGGGATCGGACGAACAGTGGACACTCCACTTGTCTGTGGAGCAGGTGGAGCACCTGCTTTGGGGGCACTTCCATGGTCATGCAACTCTTGAAAGTCTTCATCAGAGCCTAGCCCCAGATAAAGCATCGTCTTTTTTAGAAAACTGGTCATCAATTTCTCCTATTGACATAAGTCAACGTATATAACCTCAACATCTATAACCTAACACCATAGAGCCTTCGTTATCAATCACGCTCGCGGTTTCCAAAAATTGCTCTTCCAAGACGAAGAATTGTTGCTCCAGCTTCAAGGGCCAAATCATAATCATTGCTCATACCCATAGAGCATTCCAACAACCCAAGGGAATTAGCTAACTTCTTTAAATCTTGAAAGCAAACCAGCGTTGCGTCCCGATCTTCGCTTGCACCGATCGTCATTAAGCCTTCAACATCAATACCAAATTCTTCAAACTTTTCTACTAAAGACGGCACTTGGGAAGGGGGTATCCCGCCCTGTGTCTCTGCGCCTGTCATGTTAACCTGAAGCAAAAGTTTGGGACTGATGCAGCGCTTATCGATCTCCTCTCCTAGAGCAAAAGAATCAGTCGATTGCCACATAAAAACCGAACTTGAAAGTTTTCGAACCTTATTTCTCTGAAGGTTGCCAATAAAGTGCCATCGATAATTTTTTTCTTCATCTAGATTCTCTAGAACGTCTCTTTTTTTGATCAGCTCTTGCGCATAGTTCTCACCAATGTCATGCACTCCAACTTTGGCCGCTGCTGTTATAGCCTCGACTCCGAAGCCTTTAGTCACCGCCACGATAGTTACTGGGTTGGTAGATCTTGAAGAAATCATCTCTCGAATATTTCCTACGCGGTCAGCTACTAGTTGATCATTAACGAGATTCTCCAAAATCATCCTTTCTCGGCTCTATCCAACCGACCATTGCCTGCCGTTTACGGTCTTTCCTTAACCTATACGACCAAAATTTGTCTGAGTTTGATGTACATTCATCGATTCTAACAATCTTAGTAATGCCATTTTGGGTTAATGAAATTTCTACTGCTTTGGGTAAGTTAAGCGCTAAATAACCTTCTCGAGTTTGCGAGCGAACGCTATCTCCAAAAACATTACAAATCCCCTTCATTTCATTCTCACCAAATTCATAAACGTATGGATGAATACAAGGACCAATTACTGCCACAGTTGGCTCTTTACCAAGCCCTCCCATCAGTTCAACTGCCCTGTCAATTATCCCTAGCGTCAAGCCCTTCCAACCTGCATGAACTAAGTTCAGAGATCCTAAAGGGCTCACAAGTGCAACAGGTGCGCAGTCTGCTACTTGTATAGAAATCGGGACTCCAGAATTATTTGTAAGTATCGCATCTCCAGACCTTCCCTGGGACTCGCCTGGTGACTCCACTTGAATAACTTCTGTTCCATGTACTTGATTCAGATAAGCCCACTTCTCATCAACAATAGAGCGTTGCCTTGAAGCAAGGACCTGTGGGTCCTGATCAGTTGACAAATCGCCGTGATCTTTTGTAGTGAAAAGTACGCAGGCTTTCCTACCATCCTCAAGTCGGAAAGACCAAGAAGGTTTCTCATGTCTCATTAATCACAAATTTTGGACGACCGCTATGACTTCTAAACTCTCGGCTATTGGAGAAAATCCGGAACATCAAGCCCCGTATGCACTTCGGTCGTTTCTTCCGGTTCTCCGAATACATCAGGTATATCACTTTCGATGGGCGTATGCCTTACAGGGCGACTGCCATTCTCCCATCGATCGAATCCAGCAGCTATGACAGTAACCCTGACTGTGTCTCCAATAGATTCGTCCACGACAGTTCCGAAAATAATATTCGCATCTGGATGGGCTACACCAACAACAAGTTCCGCAGCTTCATTAACTTCACTTAGCGTTAAACTACTCGATCCAGTGATCGACAGGAGAATACCACGTGCTCCGTCTATAGGTGATTCCATGAGGGGGCTGGAAATTGCTTTTCGAGCAGCGCTTGTTGCCCTTTGTTCACCACTTCCCTCGCCAACACCCATCAACGCTGAACCTGCATCATTCATGATCATCTTTACATCTGCAAAGTCTGTGTTAATCAAACCAGGGGTGGTGATGAGTTCAGTTATGCCTCTCACTCCGTCAAGAAGGATTTCATCAGCTTTACCGAAAGCTTCAACAACAGTTGTTTGTTCATCTGCTACGGACAGTAAACGGTCATTAGGTATAACGATTTGAGTATCGACTTTTTCTCGAAGGCGGGTAATTCCTTGATCGGCTTGAACCGCTCTTCTTCGCCCCTCGAAACCGAAAGGTCGAGTTACTACGGCTATCGTTAAGGCACCCAATCCCTTTGCTACATCAGCAACAATCGGAGCTGCACCTGTTCCTGTTCCTCCTCCTTCACCGGCCGTTATGAAAACCATATCTGCACCAGATAATGCTTGTTCGATTTCCTGCCGATTATCTTCCGCGGCCTGGCGACCAATATCAGGATCAGACCCTGCTCCTAGACCCCGGGTGAGCTCTCGACCTATATCAATTTTGACTTCTGCGTCAGATAATAAAAGCGCTTGAGCATCTGTGTTAATTGCCTGAAACTCTACTCCACGGAGACCAGCATCGATCATTCGGTTTACAGCATTTACACCGCCGCCGCCGACACCTACCACTTTAATAACAGCAAGATAGTTATGCGGATTAGTCATTTTGTCTCCTTATATTCTTGGAACTTTAAAGCCTTACAAGAGGTTTAGTCTTCGAGCACAATCAAATGTGCCTTCTAGGTAGAAGGGTACGAGCAACTAGGGTCACGACACAACACAGGCGTCAGCGGAGCTCTTACATCAATATGCAAAACAGAACTTTGATCGACTTGGGAAAGTATGGTTGCTGCCGCTAGAACCTTGCTCTCTATATCAGAGCTATCGCCAAAAAGGATCTTCCCACCACCAAATAGAAGTAACTCAATCTGGTCGCCCCCTTTAATTGATGAGATATCCCCGGTAAGCACAGACGAGATGGTCCCAGCAACTTCGATGAGGGGTATTACCTGTTCAGGAGCCCATTCTCCTATAGAAGGATTTCCTATTTCTTCATCTATCGGCAACAAGTCATATGGCAGTACATATTCTTTTTGAAGCACTCGCCCCTCGATATCGACCACTACCCAACCTCCTTCATTCACAAATGCTGCAACAGGATCTCTTGAGGAAATACGAATGGTAATGGTCCCACCCCACGATCTTGAAATGCGGGCTTCTTTAACCCAAGGTATCGCTTCAATCCTCTCAGACGAGGATGAACTATCAACCTCAAGTAGAGGTTGATGCTTTTGTATACCCGCTACCCTCCTGACCTCTCCTTCTAGTTCTTCAGGCACACCCTCAATAACAATTTCATCTACGTCGAAAAATGAGCTCTTAGACAGAAAATAGCCTCCTACCCCTAGAGAGACAACTGCGACAATGAGAAGAAGCACCCTAAGGCGACGTCGACCTTTAGCTCGCATAACGTCTATTCTTCGAGATTGGATACGAGGGTCCATATGTTACTCAAATCCTAAAAAATGATTTTCACAATCCAGCTCTATACCAAATTTTTCAAAGACTTGATTCCTTACTTCTTCAATAAGAGCAGCAACATCCTCTGAACTCCCACCATGGTCGACTTGTATAAAGTTTGCGTGCTTGTCAGAAACGTACGCTGTCCCTATTCGAAGGCCCTTACATCCAGCCGCATCTATCAGGCGACCTGCTGATTCATTCTCTGGATTTGTAAATACTGATCCAGCATTTTGACCACCAGGCTGATTCTCGACTCTCCATCTAACTATCTCAGAAAGCTCTCGCTCAGATTCATTGGTATTTCCTTCCTTTAACTCTAAAACAACTTTTGTAATAGCCTGAATGTTAGTTATTGACGAATTCCGATAAGAAAATCTCAACTGATCAAGCGATAAGGAGAAGTGATCTCCTGTGTCTAAACCAATCCCTTCAACCTTGCTAACACTTTTGCTCATATCAGAACCATGCCCTCCGGCGTTCATCCGAACGGCTCCACCCATTGAACCGGGAACACCCACTGCCCACTCAAAGCCTGTTAGACCAGCTGCTACTGTCTTTCTTGCTACGACAGGGAGAATTGCTGCTGCACCAGCAACAACTGTTTCTCCCTCGATAGACAGAGATTTGAACTCTTTCCCTAAACGAAGAATCAATCCGCTAAACCCTTTATCGGAAACCAACAGATTTGAACCATTCCCAAGAACAGCGACAGGGACATCTAAGTCAATAATACGATTAGCGATTACTTGAAGATCGTTTTCTGTACCTACTTCAATATAGATATTGCATGCCCCACCGGACCTATACGTCGTCTTTTCCCCAAGAGACTCATGGAGTCTGACTTCACTGCGATCTAAAGAAGCTTCAAAGAACTCGTATAGTTCAACCCAAGGGCGTTGTTCTTGTCTCATGCTAATCCAGACATAAGTTCATTTGGCAGAGTTGTTATATCGCCGGCCCCAAGAGTAAGGCATAGATCACCTTGGGTTAGCTCCGAACGAATACGATTAACCAGGTCTGTTCGGTGTTCGCAATAAACCACCTGCTTTCCTGATTCTGATTCTTGGACAATATCGGCGATTAGGCGCCCCGAGACTCCTGGTATCGGGGATTCACCGGCAGAATAAATACCCGTTACGTACACGACATCGGCATTCTGGAAAGAGTGGGAAAAGTCATTCCAAAAGTCCTGTGTTCTGGAATACCTGTGTGGTTGAAAAACACAAATTATGCGACCCCAATCCCCTTCTTTTGCCGCTTGGAGAACAGAGCTGACCTCAGTTGGTAGATGCGCATAGTCATCTATAAACGATATGCCATTTTTTTCTCCTCGATAATGAAACCTTCTAGCTACTCCTCCAAACTGGGCGAGGCCTTCTCGCAACAAGTTGATATCTGCACCTAAGTAGTCGGCGAATGATAAAGCAGCTACCGCATTTCGAACGTTATATAGACCAGGCGTCGCTAAAGAAAAATTACCAAGTTTGTCTGAAGGCCCATTAAGCGAAAAACTAGATCCGAATCTCGAACCCTTATAGTCCTCAATAGAGTAATCTGCTTCGGGATTAACCCCATATGTGATGACGTCAGGCTCCCCTATCAAATCCTTTAAGCCTTCGTCATCGAAACATACGAATGCTTTATCCTTTATATTTTTCAGAAATTGGTTAAAAGCATCTCGAAGATTCGCCTCATCTCCGTATTGTCCTAGATGGTCAGGTTCAATACTGGTAATGATTCCGTAGTCCGAGTCAAGTGTAAGAAACGTTCCATCTGATTCATCTGCTTCCACTACAAATAGGTTTGATTCTGCTTTCCATAACGCCCCACAACCTATTTCGTTAACCTCTCCACCAATTATAAATGAAGGGTTTAGATTGGCTTGAGCAAGCAACACTGCCAGCATGGATGAAGTAGTCGTCTTGCCATGTGTTCCCGCTACAGAGACAGTAGGTTTAATTCTAGTAATAGCACTCAAGAGGTCTGCTCGGCTTACCACAGGGATACCGCGATCTCGAGCTTCCCTTATCTCAATATTTTCATCGGCTACAGCAGTGGACCGAGCGACAAGATCTATCTGTCCAACGTTATGCCTTTCGTGTCCGATCGTAACTTTAATTCCAGCAGCTACTAAGCGATCTAGTCCTGTCGAACTTTTTAGGTCGCTTCCTGTTATCGAGTGACCCATCGTTGCGAGGACTAGTCCGATAGCCCTCATTCCTGCACCTCCTATACCGACAATATGTATCGACAACTTAGTGTCTAAATCCAATCCACCCTTGACTAAAGTTCCGGTCATAACGCTACCTTCTTTAACAAACTTGCCAAGGCTTCCGATGCGTTCATCTGATTATTCATCTCTGCACGTTGCCTCATCCTATGAAGCTCTTCAGGATTTTTTATTACTTCATTCATGAGAGTAGAAAGACTAAGTCCATTACAATTTTCATCGTTTAATATTCGGGCTGAACCTAAGGCCACCATAGATTGTGCATTAGCTGTTTGATGGTCGCCAGGGGCATTCGGTAGAGGGACTAACACTGAAGGTAAACCTAATGCGGCTATCTCTGCGGTAATTGAGCCGCCTGCTCTTGAGATGATTAGATCGGCTGATCTCAGAACGCTCGGCATATCGTATTCAAATTCAATCGGCCGATAATCGACATACTTTCTAAGTTCTTCCTCAGAGCTAGCGATCTGCTCCCAGTCTCGACGGCCGATTATATGGTATACCGTCAAGCCTATTCGTTTATCGAAATGAGGGATGGCATCTATCAAAGCCAAGTTTATTCTTCTCGCTCCTAAAGATCCTCCGGTAGCGACAATAAAGAGATTTTCGTTAGGAACTTTCAATTTTTCTCGAATATGACTTGAGTCGATCCGCCGTGCTTCTATGATTGCTTGCCTTACGGGGTTTCCGGTGTAAACAGTGTTTCGAAGGGAAGTGTCTTTATAGGAAACGGCACAATGGCGAGCCCATCGACTAATTACTTTATTAGCTAGTCCTGGAACTGCATTTTGCTCATGAGCGACCACTGGAATCTTTAATACTAGTGATGCTAAGGCGCATGGGAAGCATGCAAATCCTCCTAGCGCAAGAATAACTTTTGGCTTCCGTTTACGAAGTAATCGCAACGCCTCAATTACTCCTCGGATTAGTAGATAAACAGCTCTTAAAGCTGCGGGTGGATTTCGACGGGGTATTCCGGCTCCAGAAATGGTGACAAGTTCAAACCCTTCAGAAGGAACAAGATCTTGCTCGATACCCCGATCGCTACCGACAAACAATATTTCTTCTTTATTGTACCCATCGCGAGCAAGAGCGTTTGCTACGGCTAAACCCGGATGGATATGGCCAGCGGTTCCTCCGCCGGCAATGACGACAAAGCACTCATTCATTGTGACCCTGCCGATCAATGTTAAGGATCATCCCCACTGCTGCCATTCCCACCAATAACGAAGTTCCTCCGAATGATACAAAAGGTAATGGGATACCTGTTACTGGAAGGACTCCTATAACTGTTCCTACGTTGATAAATGCTTGGAGTAGGAACCACATTGAAATACCAATTGCCAATAGCGAACCGAATTTATCATCACACCTAAGAGCTGCACGTATCCCTAATACCGCTAAGCCTATAAATAACATTAGAACACTAATTGCACCAATGAAGCCCATCTCTTCGGCAATAACCGTATAGATGAAATCGGTATGGGCGTAAGGAAGGAAACCCCATTTAGCTCTGCTTGCTCCTGGGCCTACCCCCATCCAACCTCCGCTAGCTATACCGACAAGAGATTGGAAAGTTTGATATCCAGTATTGGTTGGGTCGCTGTCAGGCTGCAGGAAGGAGAATAATCGGGCCCTTCGATAAGCTGCCGACATGCTGACGGCTAGGGTTATAGCAGCTCCGACCGTAACCAAACCAGCAAGTCGAAGCACCGGAAGACCGCCAACGAACATAACAATCACCATCAAAGCTCCGACAATAATGACGGTACCTAAATCTGGCTGCTTCATGACGAGTAGCGCTGCCGCAACGAATATTATAACTGGAGCATTAAACGTCCTAGGTTCAGATAATTCTGATTGTCGATCTGCAAGGAGTTTGGCCGTGTAGATGAGTACCGTCAGTTTAAGTAATTCAGAGGGTTGGAAAGTGAATAATCCTAAATCAATCCAGCGTGTGGCCCCGTTAGCGTTAACGCCACGTCCCGGAACGTGAACTAGAAATAGAAGGAAAAATGTGGCACCGAGAAGAATTGTTATCTGATGGCCCCACCTTCTGTAGTCAATTTTAGAAATGATAGCCATGGCGAGTAAACCCATGAGGAAGCAAATCCCTTGGTGCTGAAAGTAATGCCAGGTGTTTTGTCCGTCATACGTGGCTACTACTGATCCAGCAGAAAGTATCATCGCAAGCCCGATCAGATTTAGCGCTACTACAATACCGATAATCCAGTGCTGGCTTCTAAATTGCGGATTGGCCCTGAAAGCTATCTTACTTTTTTTTCTTACCGGCTTCTGCTTAGGAGGCCTTAGAGTTTCTCTTAGAGCATTAACAAGAGTCCGATGAAAAGGTCGTCGGAATGAAGGGTCGAAAGTTGTCATGCCTGCCCCATAACAATCCCATTTACTAGCTTAGTGAAATCGTCTCCTCGCTCGGAGTAGTTTCGATACCAATCAAATGAAGCACATCCAGGAGAGAGAATAACCGAGTCACCTTCTCGGCTCTGCGACTCAGCAAGGTTAACAGCCTCTTCCATAGTATTAGCTACGCTAACTGGAGTAATATTTGCAAATATTCCTTGAATCTCTTCTGAGGCTTCTCCGATAGCAATCACTAGTTTTAAGTGCTTCTTAAGGTCTCCAAGAGGACTTAGGTCAATACCTTTGTTTCGTCCCCCGACTATCAGTATTACATTCTCGAAACCTTGAACTGCTGCCGCTACCGAATGCGGAGTAGTGGATTTACTATCGTCATGCCACCCCACACCCTCTTTCGACCCGAGATAGGTCATACGATGTGGCAACCCGGAGAAAGTAGAAAGAACTTCTCTTATCGCAGAATTAGACGCTCCACCTTCTGACGCTATCGAAGCAGCTGCGAGACTGTTAAGAATGTCATGCGGCGAAGTTTTTGAGAGTTCACCGACTTCAAGCAGGCGGGTGTCATTCACCACTAGCATCCCGCCGTCTACCCGACTGTCTCCTTTAGAAAAGCCGAAAGTGAGCGTTGTCGCTGCAGGTGGGATATTCCTGCGAACTACTTCATCTTCAATACCAGCAATGGCGGTATCTTCAGGTCCGAGATTTTTCCAAATTACTTTTTTTGCTTCCTCATACGCGTTCATATCTCTATGCACATCAAGGTGGTCTGGTGAAAAGTTCAACCAGGCAGCTACTTGAGGTCTAAACTGCTGAGATCGAGAGAGGCGGAACGAAGATGCTTCTACGACCATTGTTTCTGTTTCGTTGTTACCAATTGCTGAAACCAAGGGCGTCTCTGTGTTACCGGCCAATGCAGACGCTCTTCCGCTCTTTTTAAGCATCTGGTGAACCATGGTGCAGACTGTAGTTTTCCCATTTGTTCCAGTTATCGCAAGTATCGGGCGCTGATCCCACTGCGCTGACAGATCGAATTCTGTAAGGATCGGGATCCTTTTTTCTTTCATACATTCAAAGAAAAAGTGATTCTCTGGAAGGCCAGGAGTAGGAACTGCAAAGTCTACGTCTTCGATAAGATCTTGAAGCCCCTGTTCATTATTTGGAACATTTAGGTCAACTCCCATAGCTTGAGCAATTCCTGACATCTCCTCACTAGGACTATCATCAAAGATGAGCACAGAGGCCTTTCTCTCTAAAAGAGCCTCAGTAACTGCACGGCCAGTAATTCCGAAACCAAACAGTGCAACTGTTGAGCCTTCCGCCACCAGAGTTTGAGTCATGGCAAAGCTACCCCTCGTAGATCAGATACTTCAACAAAGTCTGCGTAGAAAAGCCCGAGGGCGATAGCGACAAAGAAACCTCCAATAATCCAGAAACGCACAATTACAGTTGTCTCAGGCCAGCCGAGAAGTTCGAAATGGTGATGGAAAGGCGCCATACGAAAAATACGTTTTCTATTCATAAGCCGAAAACCCAATACCTGAATAATGACTGAAAGAGTTTCAAGCACAAAAATTCCCCCAATTATTGGAAGAAGTAGATGAGTATTCGTAGCTAACGCTAAACAAGCTAACGCTGTTCCGATAGCCAACGAGCCTGTATCACCCATAAATATTTTTGCCGGAGCAGCATTCCACCAAAGAAACCCGATACACGCTCCTAGCATTGACACAGCTACGACTGCTAAATCTAATGCATGGTCTAAGTCATAAATTTCTGGATGGCGAAAAGCCCAAAATGAAATAACTGTTAGTGCGCTGAAGCATAAGGTAGATGATCCAGCAGCTAGCCCATCAAGGCCATCTGTAAGGTTCACTGCATTACTCATAGCAAGAATTACAAATACAGCCCAAAAGACCCAACCCACTGGACCCAAGTCGATCGAAAGTGAATCCCAACGTGTAAAAGAAACTTCGGTATGTACGTTGGTGCTTGTAACCATTGCTATAGAAAACCCAAAAGCAACGAAAAGCAAACCGATGACTTTTGTACCTTTCTTTAAACCAAGGTTTCGCTCGTTCGAGACTTTCAACCAATCATCTAAGAAACCAACAATACTTGCACCAAGAATCGCAGCCATTACAAGCAGACCTGAACGCGTATAGATTCCGTTATACAAGTCTGAAATCACATAGGCTATCGTCCCACCGAGAACAACGGCTATACCCCCCATAGTAGGTGTTCCCGCTTTGGTGATATGACCTCCTGGACCATCTTCGCGAATAGGCTGCCCGATTTTTCTGCTCGTCAACCAACGAATCAAGTACCGCGTCCCGAAAAGAGATATGCCGACTGAAATCGTAACTGCAAATAAAAGGCGAATCATCCTTTGACCCCCTGAAGAGCTCTCTCAGCAATAACCCTGTCATCAAAGGGCTTAACTTTACCGCAGATCTCTTGTGTGGTTTCGGCGCCTTTGCCAGCGATCACGATAACTCCGCCTTCACCTGAAGATTGTATTGCGAGCTGAATAGCTGCCTCTCTGTCTTCTTCCACAATTACCGGACTTGGGTCAATGAAGCCAGTCATAGTTTGGTCAATGATCTTACGAGGATCTTCATAACGAGGATTGTCGGAAGTGACGATCACTCGATCGGCGTGGATTTCGGCCGCTCGAGCCATCTTGGGCCTCTTACTGTCATCACGATTCCCACCGCAACCAAACACAATCGTTAAATCAACTTTAGGAGATATCTTTCTGACAGCTTGAAGGACGTTCTCTATCCCCGCAGGTGTATGAGAGTAATCAACGATTACTGTTGGAGCTCCTTCATATCCATCAATAACTTCGAACCTTCCTGGGACGGGTTCAGCTGCTTCAAGTCCATTCACAACCTGATTTTCGTCTATGCCCAAAAGAAGACAAGTAGAGGCAGCTAGTAATGCATTCTCAATGTTAAATCTTCCTAGAACTTGGAGTTCAATTGATAGATCGCGCCAGATAATGCTTGACTTAGTAAAACTTTCATCCTTTATTTCAATTGCGGCTGCTGAGGTTTCATAAGTCTTGATATCAATTTGTTTTGCCAACCGTAAGCCATACGGGTCATCGATATTAACGACTGCAGATCTGCACCGATTCGCCGTAAATAAAGAAGACTTCGTTTCGAAATACTCCTCAATATCACTGTGAAAATCCAAATGGTCTTGACTAAGGTTTGTAAACACTCCAATATCAAACTCTGTTCCAGTTACTCGATGTTGCGATAGAGCATGAGAAGAAACCTCCATCACCACTGATTTAATTCCGCCATCGGCTAGAGACCGAAATTGTCTTTGCAAATCAGGTGCCTCAGGTGTTGTAAGCACTCCAGTTAAAGTTCCAATAGATTCACACGAAACCCCTGCCGAATTAAGTATTGCTTCAACCAAATGTGTAGTAGTGGTTTTCCCGTTTGTACCAGTTACTCCTACAACATCTAATTCTCTTGATGGAAACCCAAAATAAATACACGATATATATCCCATAGCCTCTCGGGTATCTTCGACAATTATTTGAGGTACGGAAACCGATAACTCTCTCTCAGCTACAACCGAAACAGCTCCATGCTCTATCGCCTGAATTGCATATTCATGGCCGTCGTGCGTTCCGCCAGAGATGCAAAAGAATATATTGCCAGTCTGGACTTCTCTACTATCGAAACTTAAACCAGTCGCTTCTAGCCCATCGATTGACCCAATCACCTCTAACCCTTCTGGGTCTATGGTGGATTGATATTCCGTAAGGATCTCAACAAGATTCATTGAGCCTCCTCTGATTCAGATTCATCGACTGTCAAATTACTTATCTCACCTTGAGTTGAGACCGAATAGACCAGATCAGATGAGGGAGAAATTTTATAATGGCGTAACGTCCAACTCGCAAGATCACCAAACAGTGGGGCCGCTGTTTCACTTGCGTAAAAGTTATCTGCTGGCTCGTCAATAATCACAATCATCGATAGCTCCGGGGCAGATGCTGGAAAATATCCAACAACGGTTGATGCGTAACGGTAGAGGCCCTCTTCATCCTCATAAGTTCCATTGGGCTGCACTTTTCGAGCAGTTCCAGTCTTAGCAGCAATCGCATACCCTGGAACTCCAGCTTTTCTCGCCGTACCTCTCGAAACAACCGCAGCTAACATTTGCGTCATTTCACGTGCTGCCTGCTCCCCAATCACACGACGACTAGGACTTGTTGCAACGTACTCTTTCTCACCAGAGCTATGAGCTATCGACGAAATGATCTGGGGCGAAACATAGACCCCGCCATTCGCCAGAGCATTATATGCACTAAGCATCTGGATTGGAGTCACATCGATGCCTTGACCCATTCCTGTTGTTGCGATTTCAACACCTGACCAATTCTCAAGACTTTTAAGCACACCTGAAGCTTCATACGGAAAGTCCAAATCTGTCTTCTGGTTGAATCCAAAATCTATCAAATACCGATGGAGTCTTTCTTTACCGAGGTCAAGAGCCCATGTAATCGTCCCAGTATTTGAAGAATTAACTAGTATTTCTTCTAAAGTCATCTCTCGGGTCCCGTAGGTCAGGCCAAGCTCAGTAAATGTACAGTCATACTTAACACCGACACATTCTTCTTCATCAAAAAGTTCTATAGAATCATCAATTGCTCTAACAGTATTGGGATGAGCCAAGCCTTCATTAACTACCGCTGCGAACGTCATTGATTTCATTACTGAGCCAGGTTCATATACCCATGTGGCTGCCCTATTATCAGAGGTCGTAACTATTTCTCCATCTTCAGTCGTCACCATAGATGCCATAGAGAGAATCTCTCCTGTGGCAGGTTTAGATATGATAACCACTCCCCCCTTAGCGCTCATTGTTTCTATTGCCGTACTCAGCTCTAGTTCAACTTGTGCTTGGAGAGCCCGATCCAGCGTTAGGTAAATATCTGCACCTCGAGTTGCCGGTTCAATTTGTATTCTACCGTTAGGGATGGTTCCCCCATATAGATTACGTTCAGCTACTTCTAGACCCGATTCTCCTGCTAAATATTCATCGTACTGCAGCTCAATTCCGGACACTCCTTGATTATCAACTCCAGCTTGCCCTATCGTCCCTCTAGCAAAGTAACTACCTGATAAATAATGCCTCCTTGGCTCCTCATCTATATAGACTCCGACAAGATCCAGGTCTTCTACAGATGCTTGCATTTGAAGCGTTGCTTCTCTTTGGAGATAGCTGTATCTTGTTTCTCTCGTGAGTTCCGCAAGAATATATTTGGATTCTCTATTGATTATCGGCTCAAGAATCTGCGCATACTCTATTGCTAGCTCTCCGACTACTTTAGGGTCAGCATGAATAATCGGCTGAGGAAACGACATTGCGAGTTGGGCTCCATTCCTATCAAGAATTCGCCCTCGTTCACCTTCGGTAATGCTCTCATACATTCGTTGGTCTACACCTTTTTGCACTCTTTGGTCAGAAGTAAGTACCTGAATATAAAAAAGTCTCCAACCTAATCCGACAGCAGATATGAAGAAGAACGCTATGAGTACAACCAACCGCCAATTTTCTTGTAGCGAAAAGTTGACCCTAGCCATTTACGCCACTGTCTAGTTCTGAAATCGTTGTATCTTTCCATCTTTCCTGAGATATATGGCCTGATGCTGTTAGATACTTGACTTGTGAAGGTGTGATCATGCCAAGCCCATGAAGGTCACCTTCTATTAATTCTTCTGGGGAGGCGAATGCTATTTTGTATATTCTTTGAGCGGACTCAAGTTCAGAAATATTGAAGCGATGGGCCCTATTGACATCACTTGCGTCACTTATCATCGTGATTGTCCTATCAAGGCTTCTCTGATTATTAACGACTAGGGCGCTAAAGCCCACTCTGACAAAAATTCCCAGAACAATTAATAGAACCATCGCAGACAGAAACCCCCAAATCCATGGCCTAGGTTTGGAAAGAACACGTAAATTGGCTTTCTGGTTTCGTTTTTTTCTATCTAATTCTAAAACCTGGGAAGATATAGCCATATCAGCTCCCGACCTTTTCAAACCAACGAAGACGCGCTGAGCTAGATCGAGGATTCTGTGTCAACTCATTCTCTGAAGGTGTCTGACCAGTACGAGCTACTAGTCGAATCACTGCGCTATCTTTTGGCTTTGGAAGATGCTTCGGAACTGTATTTCTTAATCCTGCTGCGGTCCGTAATGTTCGTTTGACTACCTTGTCTTCTCCAGAATGATAGGAGATAATTACGCACCTACCGTTTGGCTTTAAGCGACTAATTATCTTGTTTAGCGCTAAATCGATAATCTCTATCTCACTGTTAACTGCGATTCTGATCGCTTGGAATGTTCGCCTTGCAGGATGGCCTGGAGATTTCCTGGAAGCTGATGGCATTGCGGCAGTAACCACTTCAGCTAATTGAGACGTGGTGGCTAATGGCCTCGCTTCGATTATCGCTCTAGCAATTCTTTTAGAGTGTTTTTCATCACCATATTGTCTGAGTATTCGAGATAGCTCTGAAAAAGTAAAGCCGTTGACTATGTCTTCCGCTTTAAGACCTGTTGTCGCATTCATCCTCATATCCAGTGGCCCGTCAGATCGAAATGAGAATCCCCGTGAAGGAGTGTCAAGCTGGTAAGACGACAAACCCAAGTCAAACAATGCGCCGGAAATTTTGTCTATCCCTAATCCATCTAGAACTTTGTCGATTCGATCAAATCGCTCATGAATAAGATCAAATCGGCCATCCAAGTGGGAAAGTACCCTATGAGCTTCAAGAAGAGCTTCTTGATCCTGATCGATACCAACTAAATGGAGGTCTTCTCTGAGTTCCAATAGCGCTCTAGAGTGCCCAGCCCCTCCAAGGGTGGCATCAAGAAAATAGCCTGAAGGAAGTTGACCCAGTATCGAGAGAACTTCGCTTAGCATTACGGGCTGGTGGGAATAGCCACTAGAGCTTATACGGGTGATCCGGCAGCCGGATGAACCGACTGCCGGATCCAGGGGATACCCGTTTGCTGAAGAACTAGATCGCATACTGCGTGGGCTTCTTTCTTTATCGCTTACCGGCAGCCCCCCGGTGTATATGCGTTCGTCGGGATTTCTCCCCGAGCGGACTAGATGACAAGCGGGCGGAGTAGAGGCTCGCATCTTATAAACCGGAAGGCTGCCCATAAGCGGATAAGTGTTATTTCGTTCAACTTTGCTGTAAATCGATCCTGCTTTCATTGAGTATTGTTCTAGATCTCTTTGCCCCTAAAGCCATTGGCTCTCATTGGGTTGTATCTCTGCTGTTTCTTCAACGTTCTTCCAGTTTTCTGGAGTCCAAATTTCTGCGCGGTTTATTACGCCTATCAAAATAACTTCACGTTCAAGTTCTATTTGGTCCCGCAGTTTTGGAGGAATAGCGATTCTCCCCTGACCATCTGAGCGAACCTCACTAATACTCGCCGCCCATCTTCTTTGCGCATGAGGTGAGACTTGGTTTTTTTTGACTTGCTCTATAAGACGTGTAGCCGCTTTCCCAATCTCTTCTTCGCTATAAACCAACAGGCAGGGATCTTCTAGCGACTTGGTGAGAAAGGCTGCATTGACAAGATGACGACGGAAGGTCGGTGGAAGAACCAGTCGCCCCTTTTCATCTAAAAGTCTTTCGTATTCCCCTGTAAACATTATGTCCCCTACCACTACTCGATGGACTCCGCTGAGTCCGAAAAGTGATAATCCTCTATAGGAGATCCCTTTCTCCTATTTGCCCCACTTTAACCCATATCTCCCCATATTCAACCATTTAGACCAAAAAATAGGGAATTGAGTGTCTATGGAAAGATAAAAAATCGTGAGGCGTTAGCGAACGAGACCAACCGGTCTCTCATTAATTGGAGGGGTTGACTAAAGCGTTTTAAGAGCGAACTAGAGCTTGCATAAATCCATGCAAGACTTCAGGTCTATCAAGCCGAACGCACGTTCCGGCAGCAAAGATTGCTGATTCCAAATCTTTGGTAGACGCATTGGTGAACAAGTTAACCCATTCCTCCGGCCTCCACCCCAAAGCTAGCGCACATTGAAACCTGACACCTTTCCTTGTTCGCCTCTGGGAGATACCCAATATCTTCTTTCCGCTAATCAAAAGCTCTCCTGGAGCACGGCCGCCAAAGCAAACTAACTCTGCTAACGAGTCTTTGACAAAAGGCCTATCGTGTACATGGGAATCGACCCCCAGCGAACCCAAAGCATCCTTCCAGACTGCACCCATCCAGATTGATGCCGCCCCTATATCATCGTTCCAAAGGCGGTGGCCCCGAGGCACAAACAAATCAACCCAGAATAAAGTCTGAGGGTCTACAAAAACTGCTCCCCCACCAGTCCTTCGTCTAGCTATCCCAACGTCTATCTTCTCGGCATATTCATAATCTATACATGCATCATCTTGCGAACTTCCCAAAACAAGACTCGAGTTTGTAGGTGTCATCACCCATACTGCTGGCAAACCCCAATCCATATTCTCTAAAGAATGTAGAGCTTGAACGTCTCCAGTCTTATGAGAAGCAATCCACCCTGGGACACCATTGACTAACGGCGCCTCTTCGACTTTCACTTGCTCGACACCCTCCAGCCTCTACACCACTTAAAATATGTAACCAAGTCACTTTTAAAAAACTTTGCGGGACCTTCATCGCCATATGCGGTAAGCAGCCGGAAATTAATATACTTTTTGTTTGGAAGAGGGAAAAAGGGAAACTGTTTAAACCAGCCGTTCTTCCGAATACGCCACAGCTGCGTAATGGCAACCTTCCACAAGTGCGGCTTTCCAATAATTGCAACCAATCCCTGGCTAAGTAGATTCCTCATACAACCTCACACTAGCCAACTTAGTTCATTAAACCAGTTCAAAATAGCGAGCCTTCAAAAAAAACAAAGGTAAGGAAGTGGTTAGCTTTCAGGATCCTCCGGACGTAATCTCCTAAGGAAGGGATTCCGTTCGCCTGCATTTCGAAGCCCCCCTGATCCAACCCTCATTGAAAGTTGATTCATTCCGGCTTTCCCCAGCTTCCGCATATTCTGTTCAAAATAAAGCGCAGCTGCGAGCATGATAGCAAATCCTAAAAACGCCAGCCAAAAGCTAATGGACAGAGTCAACACAATAACCGTTAAACCAATAATAAAACCAAGTACAGACCACTTAATATTTCTGGCCGCATGAGTATAGACAGTGGTTGTAGCTACTTCATTCGCCAAGTCTGGATCTGTTTCGTGTAATTGCTGCTCTATCTGGCTTAGAATTTTCTGTTCATCATCGGAAAGTGGCATATCTCCACTATCGCACAATCATCCGCTATCAACAACGCAAAACCAATTACTTCTTTAGCCACTAGAAGGCCCCCACTGCTGCGAGCCTTTCTCTTTTGGTCGAACCCCCTTCTCTGTCAAGGTACTAGCTGCCCCTATTGACTTCGAACCGAACCTTTCCTGTATTTTATCGATTGCCTCTTCAGCATCTCGCCATTCAGGCCCGTTCTTCCCAATATCATCAAAAGAAAGCTGTAGGCCCAGATCACTTTCTGTCAGATTTTGCACTCCAACCCCCAATAGCCGAACGCCACTTGACAGGTCAAAACTCCCTATAAGGCTAAGTGCATGCTTTCCTATAATTTTCCCACTGTCCGTAGGGCTTAGGAGGGTAACTGACCGAGTGAAAGTTGAGAAATCCTTCAGCCTTACTTTGAGATTCACCGTCGCCCCTAAAAAACCTAGTCCACGTAAGCGCTTACCTACAGCATCAGCCATACGGAAGATTTCTGTATTAATTCTCTGTTCTGAGTAAAGGTCCTCAGAAAATGTCTCCTCATGAGAAATAGATTTCGCAGCCTGATGCGCCTCCACATTTCTCTCATCAACACCATGTGCTAGACGATGCAAGTGTGCCCCAAGTGTTTTTCCGAGGGCTTGAATTAAGCTGTCACGCGGAAAACTTCGAAGCTGAAATACGGTCGTCACTCCCATCTGATCTAAACGGGCAACTGTTACTGGTCCGACACCCCAAAGCGAACGAACTGGGAGCGGATCAAGAAATTCTTGGATTTTATGCTCTTCGACAACTTTTACTCCTAGTCCAGGAATAGGCCCCTTAGGACCAGGACTCGGCTTCGCTTCCTCTGTAGCCAATTTAGCTAAAAATTTGTTTGGTGCTATCCCAACTGAGCAACTAAGACCCTGCTCATGATTAATATCTCTTCTAATTGATTGAGCTATCTCAAAAGGTAAGCCATGCAACCGAATACTGCCCCCTACATCCAGAAAAGCCTCATCTAAAGAAATTGGTTCAACCAAAGGTGTATAACGTTCGAAAATTTCCATAACCTTTGAGCTAACACTTGCATAGTAGGAATGATCACCCTGAAGAAAGATAGCTCGTGGGCAAAGACGCCGAGCTTGGTATGTCGACATAGCGGAAAATATTCCAAATGAGCGAGCCTCATACGAAGCAGCTGCCACGACTCCTCGGCCCCCAGTTCCTCCAACAACTACAGGTTGGCCGCGCAACGCAGGCCTTCTAACTAGCTCAGCGGAAACAAAGAAAGCATCCATATCTACATGTAAAATATGTGAAGTCATTTTCTACGCTCTTGGTCCTATTCTTACTCTAATTCAAGCAGCACTAGGAACGTTTTGCTGGCATTAGATCTCAAATGAACCGATACGATAAGAGCAATGCAGGAAAACAACGAAAACGAGGAATCTGGCGAGAAGAGCGTTGCCAAGTTCCAAGAGAACTCTCTCGAACTGCCCAAGGCAGATCATTTGTTTACTGCTCCACCACGACATATCCAAGTGTTCTCTTTCGTCGCAATTTTGATTGGTGGTCTAAGCGGGGGACTTATAGGTTATGCATTCACGGACCTTCAGTGCTCTGAAGGATGTTCAAATCTGTCAGGAATTAGTGCAATCATCGGAGCACTAATCGGGGCGGGAGGCGTCGGAATTGTTTCAATTCTGGTTCTTCGAGCAGTAACAGAATGGAGAACTAAAAACGATAAAGGCGCAAAGTGAACCCATGTCTTCAGATTCAGTAATTAATACCGATTTTGTCGAATTACGAAATATCGCTAATGACGCTTCCAAACAAGCCAGTGAATACATCCTCCAAGAGAATGGAAACAAAGCGCTTCAGAATAATAAGTCAAGCTCTACAGACTACGTTACTGAAGCGGATAGACAGGCTGAAGCCCTTATTGTGAGCATAATCAAAAGCGCACGCCCGCAAGATGGGTTCTTAGGAGAGGAAGGAGCGTCAGAAAAAGGCCGATCAAATGTTCAATGGGTTATCGACCCTATCGATGGAACAACAAATTACATTTACGACCATTCAGGGTTCGGCCCATCGATTGCAGCAAAAGTAGGAGATGAAGTTGTAGCTGGAGCTGTTACTGATTCGAGTCGTGGAGAAGTATTTGATGCTGCTAAGGGGCACGGGGCAAGATGTAACGGAGAGAGTATCACTCTAGAAAAATCGACCACGTTAGAAACAGCGCTTGTAGCTACAGGGTTTAGTTATAGAGATACCGATCGAATTACTCAAGCCGAAATACTTTTAAGCATCATCCCTCAGATAGCCGATATACGAAGGATGGGAAGTGCTGCGATCGATCTATGCTCTGTGGCCAAAGGTAGAGTCGATGCTTTTTTTGAAACTGGACTAAACGAATGGGACTTCGCTGCTGGCATGCTAATAGCCTCTGAAGCTGGAGCCACCACAGTTCTAGTGAGCGATTTTACTGGTAAAAGCTTAACCCTTGCAGTTAATCCTTCAATTGAAGAGCAATTTAGGACTCTCCTCTATTCAGCTGCGCTAAGTGTTAAATCGTAGATATTTAATGCTTTGCTTTTAACCCGACCTAGCCTTTGCCTCTATCATGTTGGAATGACCACCAAGGTACTTGTTGTCGAAGATGACGAACGAATCAGAACTGCTGTTCGACTTGCCTTGGAGAACGAAGGGTGGGAGGTTGTAGAAGCACGAAGTGGTGAGGAAGCCCTTCAGGTCTTTCCAGAAGCTGATGCTGACATCGTCCTTATAGACATCATGCTTCCAGGAATAGATGGCTTCGAAGTTTGCCGGACTGTTCGAAGACAAAGTGATATACCCGTAGTTATGGTTACAGCCAGAGATGATACGCACGATGTTGTTGCTGGTTTGGAAGCTGGCGCCGATGACTATCTCACAAAACCTTTCGCTCCTAAAGAGCTAAGTGCAAGGATTCGAGCCCTTCTCCGAAGAGTTCGCATTCCAACCACAGAGCTAAGCAATCTTGAGTTTGGTGATCTTAAGATACTTCCTGATCAAGGGCAAGTAATCGTTGGAGAGAAAGCAACACACCTAACACGAACAGAATTTCAGCTACTTATAGAATTAGCATCAGCACCTGGAAGAGTGTTCAGCAGGGATGAGTTACTTGAGCGAGTATGGGGACGAGGCTATTTCGGCGATGGAAGACTTGTAGACGTCCATATTCGCCGACTTCGAAAAAAAATAGAGCCAGAAGATGCAAAACCGCGTTATGTAATCACAGTCAGAGGTTTTGGCTACAAACTTCAAGGATAACCAGCAATGGCCATTCAATTTAGGCGGGGTGTTCGTCTCAGAGCGAGAGTTACTTTTGCATTTGGACTTGGAGCCTTGATTCTAACAACAGTGCTTTCAATTGTTACTTATTTACTTGTCCGAGATAACTTACTGGAAACGCGAGAACAAAGTGCTCAAAGTGTCGCCACGGTAAACGCGAACCAAGCTCAAAGAAGAATAATAGAAGAAATCGACACAGGAACGGCCCGCGACCTTCTTTCGAACCTTCGAGGGGTTAGAGCCGAATCTACTCCAGCCATTCGACTTGACAACAACTGGATTTCTGCTGATCCAGTTCTGTTCGAAGCTCCCGGAAATATAGACGCTGAACTATTGAACCTCGTTAATGCTTCTGAATCTTCTGGAGCGAAAATGAGATACCGACTAAGTAACGGAACCCCCGTTCTTGTAATAGGGTTTCCCTTAACGGCACGAGACGCCTTATATTTCGAGGCAACCCCACTTGACGATATTGAAGATACCTTAAATGCGCTCTCCCAGATTCTAGTGGTAACGAGCGCAGGAATTTGTCTTCTTGGAATAGCTATTGGCGCTTTCGCTTCTCGAAGGTTGCTACTTCCAGTCGAAAAAGTTGGTCAAGCTGCCAGAGCTATCGCTACAGGTGATTTAACCGCCCGATTAGAAGTTGGACGAGATCGCGATCTCGAGCAACTAACTGACTCATTCAACCAAATGGCTTCTAATCTAGAAGAACGTATACAAGCAGACGCCAAATTTGCGAGTAACGTTTCGCATGAATTGCGCTCCCCTCTTACAACGATTATGGCCTCTCTAGAAGTGTTGAACGCAGATAAAAATACCTTCAATGAAGCATCATCAGTTGCGCTTAATCTTCTCACCGAAGACCTTGAGCGTTTCCGTCAATTAGTAGAAGACCTCCTTGAGATCTCACGATACGAAGTTAATGCGAATGCGTTGGAACTGGAGAGGTTTTTGCTCAAAGAATTTCTTAGGGCAATTGCGATCCAATCAGGGCACGCACTTCTCCAAGTAGAATTCCTTAATTGCGATGATCAGACGATAATCGAAGCAGATAAAAGACGACTAGCGCGTGTAATGAACAACCTTCTAGAAAATGCAACTAATTACGCCGGAGGTGCGACAAGGCTAACGGTGACACAGCATAATACCGATATTGAAATTTCAATTCAGGACAACGGCCCTGGAATTCCTGAAGAAGAACGCAACACAATCTTTGAAAGATTCGCCCGAGGAGCAGAGGGGGGACGACGAGGGAAAGGAACGGGAACTGGACTGGGCCTCTCTCTTGTTGCAGAACATCTTAAACTTCACGGAGGAAAGGTGAATGTCCGTAGTCACGAGGACGGAGAGGATGGCTCAATTTTTACAATCACTCTCCCAAAGGTAATCAAATGAAAATAATAAAAGTCTTTACCTACTTATCTTTAGCTGTTCTGGTTTTAACAGGATGCGGAATTCCCCAAGACTCTTCTCCCGTCTCCATACAGTCAACTTTTCCAGAGAATACGACACCGCAAACAGATACTGGGGTAAGTGAAGACTCTCGAACCTTTACAATCTATCTACTCGACGCTGACAGCCAGTTAGTCCCAGTAACGCGCGAACTATCTGGCTCCGAACTTAGAATCACAGATCTGATTAATGAGCTTATAGCAAACCCTACTGAAGCCGAGTCGAGTATGGCACTAAGCACAGCGGTTCCGGTAGGACTTTCACTAGACGGAGTAAGCGTAGATGGAGTGGTTGCAACAATCAATTTCGAACCCGGAGGGTTAGAAATAGTTGAAGGAGAACAACTCACTGAGGCACTTGCTCAAATTGTCTGGAGCGTTACCGAATCAGGTGACGTAACAAGTTTGATTATTTCCATAAATAGTGAAATAAAGACTTGGCCGACACCAGATGAAGGTGACCAGAATTCATTAACGAGAGGTCAGTTCATTAGCTACGCCCCCCAAGTATCAGTTGTCGGATAGCGGTAAATCACAGGACAGGAGAAACTATGACGACCATTCTCGCAATTGATGCTGGCACTACGGGTGTTCGGACACTAGCTGTTAATAACAGTGGAGACATTGTCTCCTCCTCTTATAGGGAGTTCAAACAATATTTCCCTAACCCTGGTTGGGTTGAACATGACCCAGAAGAAATCTGGGATGCCGTTCAGGCCACTATGTCTGATGTTGTATCGAGCATTTCAGCTCCAATAGCTGCAATAGGTATCACCAATCAACGCGAGACTGCAGTAGTTTGGGACCGAGAAACTTCGCTTCCTCTTCATCGGGCGATTGTTTGGCAAGATAGACGCACAACCTCTCGGTGTGTAGAACTCGAAGATAAAGGACTTACCTCGATCATACGAGGATCGACAGGGCTAATAATCGACCCTTACTTTTCGGCTACCAAATTTGAGTGGATCTCGAAAAATTTACCAGCAGGGAATAACACTATTTTTGGCACTATCGATAGTTGGCTTGTATGGAAACTAACGGATGGGAAAGTCCACGCCACAGACACCTCGAACGCTTCACGCACAATGCTTTTCAATATTAATAGTCTGAGATGGGATAGCGAGCTTCTTGACTTATTTGATATAAACGAGTCGAGCCTACCTGAGGTGAGAGCATCAAATGGCGATTTCGGGAAGACAGGAAAAGAAGCATCCTGCGGTAAAGGAATTCCGATTAGAGGAATAGCAGGCGACCAACAATCCTCTTTATTTGGTCACGCTGCGTTCTCCAAAGGAGATGCCAAAAATACATACGGGACTGGTTCTTTCATTCTTATGAATGTCGGATCAGAATTACCTAACCCAGTTGATGGCCTTCTGTCTACGGTTGCTTGGACTCTAGAGGGGAATGGCACAACAACTACGACTTACGCCCTAGAAGGCTCTATCTTCTCCACTGGAGCAACAGTTCAATGGCTACGGGATGGGTTGGGCATGATTTCTGAGGCTTCAGAACTTGAAACTCTAGCCCTTCAATGTTCAGACACGGGAGACGTGTTTATCGTTCCGGCATTTACTGGCCTCGGTAGTCCTTGGTGGGACCCTCTAGCTCGGGGAACACTCATAGGAATCACTCGTGGGACGGGCAAAGCAGAGATAGCCCGAGCAGTAATCGAATCAATTGCATATCAGACGCGCGATGTAATAGACGCAATGCAAATTGCCTCAAATCAGCAACTACAAAATTTAAGAGTTGACGGCGGTGCATCAGTAATGGACCTTCTTCTACAGCTCCAAGCAGATCAACTGCAGGTTCCAGTTCTTAGGCCCCAATCAAAGGAAATTACTGCTCTTGGTGTAGCATTTCTTGCTGGGCTTTCGGTAGGCATTTGGACTTCCCTTTCTGAGATTACAGAAAAATGGAAGTTGGATATTAAGACGCATCCGGAGATGGACCGATTAACAGCGAACGTAGTTCACTCTCGATGGCTTCAGGCTATAGAACGCAGTAGGTCTTGGGCAATAAGCGACTAGCATCAGAGGCTAAAGATCTGTCAGCGTGTTCTTTATATGGCGGATAGCTTGAGAAGTGCGTTGTTCATTCTCGATAAGAGCAAACCGAACATACCCTTCTCCTCCTGGTCCGAATCCCACTCCTGGAGAAGTAGCTACTTTCGCCTCTTTAACTAGCCAAGAGGCAAACTCTATAGACCCCATGTGCTTATATGGTTCAGGAATAGGTGCCCAAGCAAACATTGTGCCTTTAGGAGGTTCCATGCTCCACCCGATCCTATTCAGGCCGTCGCACAATGCATCACGGCGACTTTGATATATCTTGTTAACTTCTTTGGGGTGGTCGCTTGCCTCGTTAATTGTTACAGTCGCTGCAATTTGTATTGGCTGGAACGTTCCATAGTCTAAATAAGATTTAATCTTTGCTAAAGCTGCAATAACCTCACTGTTTCCAAGCATGAATGCCACACGCCAACCTGCCATGGAAAACGACTTTGTCATTGAGTAGAGTTCTACAGCGACATCTTTACCGCCATCTGCTTGGAGAATAGA
>PBMJ01000030.1 GCA_002722525.1 Acidimicrobiaceae bacterium
AGTTACGGATGTAACGCTTGTAACGGTCACAGAGACAAACAACAAAAACACCCACACATGTAACAAAACCTGTTCTGCCCTAAACTAAAACGCATCTGTTGAGGGAGTTAGTCGAACTCCAGAGATCTTATCCCTGAATATAAACTCGAGCTAGCGTTCCTAAAAGAGAGGCTACATAAAAATCCCTTGAGAAACCCGGTGTACTGAACATCCCGAGTGATGGTGCTCCAGAAGCAACACGAGAAATCTCTTCTCCTGTCTCAATATTTACGACGACTGCTTCTGCTTTCATTCTCTCGCCACCGAAATGGGGGGGAAGTTCAGCGTCTTCAATAATTAACTCTCCGGTATCTTTGAAAACCATCATTTGGAGATAATTGTGAGCTTCAATCCTCCAAATTTGCTCAGCCATCCCTCCAGTGGGACAGAGATGACCGACAACTCCTCCGTTGAAAGAGTCATAATGAACAAGTATTTTTCGACTCGGGTCAAAAAGCGGAGGTCCTGGATTCCAAGCAAAAGGAGATCCATGGTTTGCAAAAACAAGATTTTCAGTCTCGTCTGTAAGGCTAAAACCAAAGGCTCGTTGTTCTGCTTTTCCTGGTCTCATCCATCCCGGAGGACGTCCCATGTCCATCATCCAGATCCTGTTATCACCAATGGTCGTATCCCATGCATCAGATTGCGCTTCCCCAACGATTTCGTACGACCTTTTCCATGAGTCAACAACTAAATTAGAATTCATGTAATTCAAACGGATAATGTCTTTTTCTGTAGTTGTGTATATAAATTCTCCATCCTCTGACCTGTCAGATGAGAAGCGACCCATACAACGTCTATCGAGAAGAACTGGATCGCCCAAAATATTTAAATTTTCTGGATCGATAATTAAAAAACATGCAGAGTCATCTTCTCGAAATCCAAGGTTTCTGGTAACTAGATTTCCGTCAGACATAATCACCAATCCGTTGAAAGGACCATCAAAAGGAAGTTCTCTCTCAGCAATGACGTTGCATTGAGTATCAAAGCGGAATATGTATCTTCCGTTGACTGCGTATAGGTCACCATTTTGATGAGCGACAATAGCTCCGCACCAAAGCCATCCCCCACTCGGTAGGTCCTTCGAACGGTTGAGTGTTTCAAGGCTTATAGGATCTATTCGCTCTACCCATCCATGTGAGGAAGACTTTCTGAAATGAGGGGGAAACTCTCCGGGAAGTAAACCTCCGCCACAGAGAAGATAAAGTTCTCCTGGATTTCGCTGAACAGTCATCACTGCCCAACCACCTGTTTCTCTAATTGTTGAGTCAAGTGACTCTCCTTGCGTAAGGTTCAAACCAGGTGAAGCTGCGACCTTTTGTCTTCTCGGACCCCCTGACTCAGCAGGCCAAGGCGAAGGCCAATATCCACTCAACTCAACATCAGAATCTAAGTGCACCATACAGGTATTGTACATAGTCTGCTTGTTCTAAAGAACTCGGACATAAGCCCTTTAGCGCCCCCACACATGTAACAAAACCTGTTCTGCCCTAAACTAAAACCCATGGTTAAAGGGGTCGCCACAAGCATCGTTACTATCGCTGTTTTGATGGGCAGTCTCGTAGCCTGCGGTGAATATCAAATTGGTTTAATCACCAACCCGTAAACCGTGCATTCGGGTGCGTCTTTACCTCATTAGGCTCTTTTCCAATCTCGTTCTAGAACGTAAATCTGGTTCACTCCCTGATCGAGGTTTTCGACAAGATCAATGATGTCTTTGGGTAGCATCCGGATGCATCCTCCAGAGCTTGGTTCTTGGCTCATCACTGATTCGTACACATTTGTTCCATGAATGTAGATATCTCGCTGGACTACGCTTCTGTTTTTGGGTTCGCCGCTATACAAGGGGATAATGCTAGATGTTACTCTCGCCCAGACATATTCGTCCGATTGTTGATCTGTGAAGGCTGGCCACCCCCAGCAGCCTCCCTTATCAGCTAATTCGTCAATTTCGCATGCGTACGACTTTTCTCCAAGTGTAAACATGTACCCTGTTGGAGCTCGTCGAGAATTGAGTTCATTACCGATATAGGTTTGTTTTTGGGTGGCCCAGTCGAATGCTCCAAGGCCAGTTGATATCGGATATGTTTTCCGAACCTGATGGTTTTTCCAATGCCATAGGGTTTGTGTAGAAACGTCAATAATGATGACAGAGTTTTCGATATTCTCTGCGATTCGTTTGATCTCAGCTAATCCGGTTAGGACTTGTTCTGGGGGTACGCTCACCGTCTGAGTCGGGAAAGAATCGGGGGGCGGAGGAAGGGGAACTTCAGTTTCGGGTGTTTCGGGCGGAGTTTCTGGTGTTTGCGTTGGAACTGGTGTAGGTATTGAAGTAGAGGTTGGGTTGGTTTCTGCCTGCTGTGTGGTTGGTTCAGATGCACCGCATGCAACGAGGGTAACGATCCAACAGAGGGTAATTATTGCGGCGATCGGTCGTTTCATGCCCATCAATCTATCATGAGAAAAAGAGCGGTAGGAAATGGGGTGATGTGCCGTGCCACCCCCATAACTAATCATGTTATGTGTTTGTTGGTTGTTTTGGGTATGTTGTCACGTAGATTAGAGAAACATGAGCAATCTGATAATTTTACTTAGCGGTCTGGTAGTTGGAACCATTATTTTTCACTCAGCAATTGTTGCCCCTACCGTCTTTCGTACTTTAGGCCAAATCGACGCCAGTATTTTTTTGCGAACTATTTTCCCTAAATTCTTTCTTTTCCTAACGCTTATTAGCGTGGTCAATTTCCTTTTGGCACTGATTGATGGTCAGTCCGGAGTCATGGTGATGTCAGCAATAAGTGCTGTGTTAATGGGCATAGCCTATGGACTAATCCCGATAACTAACCGCAGCCGAGATGAAGGACTTCAACAACGTTTCTCGCAGCTTCATAGGGTAAGCGTATTATTGACCATTAGTGTCTTATCCATCAACGTGGTGGCTATTTTCTTATAGCAACGGAACGCTTGGTTATGTTGTTATATTCTCAGGGACTCTAGACACTCTAGGGCCTCTATTTGCAAGGAAGTTAGGAGGGACCGAAGTTAATAGCTTTTAGGACCTCTAGCAATCCCACACTTGTAACAAACAGCTAAGAAAATATTTTAATTAGGACTCCAGTTCGGCTGGAATCCCTGCACGCCAGTTATGAAGATATCTTCCTCGGTGCCATCGATAGGTGCTATGGCGATGAAATAATTTTCATTCTCTGTATATGCAATCGATGTTGCATCAGGAGACCATGCTGGAGCGCACTGGCAATAATGATAGTTACCCAGTGGAAGGCTTATTTCTTCAGAAGATGGCGACTCTTGGATATAAATTTCTTCTCCACAACACCAATCCATAACTCCCAATCCACCGGTTTGTGACCACGAAATACCATCAGGGCACTCTAGATTTTGAAATTCACTAAAGAGATCTACTCCCTCAATGTCCATGATTAACACACGGCAACGGGGAAGTGAATCATACCCATAATCCGTATATGAGGGGTAGGAGTTCACATATGCAATAGTTTGTCCGTCTGGAGACCATGCTGGAGTGTGGCTAGACCCTAGAGGACTAGCACTACACCAGGACAGATCAACCCAATCCGAAACATACCAGGAATGACCAGCTGAAGAGCAGTCAGCTTCGGTCAAGGGTTCCGATTCGCACCCAAGTGAAGGCCTTCTTATCACTTGTTCATTTGTACCATCTGCCCCAACGACGAAAATACCGCTAATACCACTTCCTAGTTCATAGTAAACGTAGCAATCTCCTTCCAGATCTAGTGTTTTAGCTGAGAAGACTATTTTGCTACCATCAGGCGACCACGATGGAGCACCGTACATGCGGTCACTATGCTGTGAGATGTTCGTAATTTGTTGAACATTACTACCATCAGCGTTCATTACATAGATCTCCCGAATCCCCGAAGCATCACTGGTGAAAGCTATGCGACACCCGTCAGGGGACCAAACTGGGTAGAGGTTCGTATAATCATTATCGGTTAATTGAACGACACCGCTTCCATCAACGTTCATTGTAAAGATATCTGCTCCTTCATAATCAAATGACTCTGGATCAGGTTCAGGCAAAGGAGCAACAAACACTATCTGATCACCAACACATGGAAAAGGAATATTTGAAGTATCCAAACCTTTTGCTTCCAGCGCTGCCAGGTGTGCTTCTCGAGTTCCTGACCCATACCATCCATCAGCTTCGATACCTAAGACATTTTGCAAAGTTACAGCTTCTTCGCTTGGCCCCCATGGATATTCTGCGGTTAAGACAAGATCCTCGTCAGTTGGTTGGGTAATGATGAACGTGTAAGAGAAATTTTCGAGTGCTTTGTAGTTTTCTGCGCCTGCTGCTCCAAATGTAAAGGTACACGTCCGTTTAGCGAGAGGACCTTCGACAGGAATAACAGTGATTCCGAATCCTATTCCTACATCCCAGAGAGTATTAAAGGTAGCGATAACGTCACCTTTTTTTTCTGTAGCCCATTCGCAACCATCCAGAGGTTCTTCATCGTTGGTTATTTGCTGGACTTCACTTATTATTATCCTGACTTGAGTATCATTTTCGGGTGGGCTTCCAAGACGGAGATCAAATCCACAAAAATTTTCCTCTGAATAGCAGTCGAGAAAAACGTTTGTGCGGATAAATGCTGGTTCTAATTCAGGTAGAGGTTCAAGTTCAGGTGTTGGATCCGGTTCAGGTGTTGGATCCGGTTCAGGTGTCGACTCCTCGGCAGATGCATCATAATTACTGGAAATGGAATTGTCCGAATCCTCACTAGAGCCGCACGCAGATAGAAAAATAAATAAAGCAGCTAATATAATCGAAGAAATGTATTTCTTTAAGGAATTCATAGTTACTCTTTCATTGTTGTGAGCCCCCACCAGAGGCTACATGAGGTAGACAAAGAGCTTCAAAAATTCTTACACCCCTGTAAATACATTCCCTTTAGCAACTCTGGTATCCCATATGTTTGCCTATGCCGCTGAGATTCTTGCGGCTGAAGAGTTTCAGGCTCTTCACTCAGCTTGTTAGTACCCCTATACATAAACCAAAATCAGTTTTGCTTTTGAAAATAGTTTAAATCGATTTCTAGATTTAGTTGTTCCCAATTACACTTCCTGCATGCTTTCCAAAATCTTCAAACTTCTTATCATCTTATGTATAGCTAGTGGTGCATCCGCTTGCTCTGATGGAACTCAAGGTAAAGAAGGGAATCAGAAAGAAGCTGACGAAAAATCCCAAAAAGAAGAGGCGGAGTCAGAATCTACCTCAACGCCAGAATCTACCTCAACGCCAGAACCTACCTCAACGCCAGAACCTACCTCAACGCCAGAACCTACCTCAACGCCAGAACCTACCTCAACGCCAGAACCTACCCCAACGCCAGAAGAGGAATCAGTAGCTGGAGTTCCGGGAATACCCACGTGGGTATCTGCCTCTAGCGATGATATTCCAACCTACACGGTGAACTGGGCTGCTCCTTCAGATGATGGTGGGTCACCAATAATCTCCTATACCGTGACAAGAACACTAAACGGAGCCTATGACAGTTCCTGTGTTCAAACAACGACATCGTGTACCCTCATCGGCCACATCATTCCTCCTACTGTTGGGACCAATACCTATTCCTATACAGTTTTTGCAACAAATAGCATAGGTGATGGCCTACCGTCAGCAGCTATAACACGCGAGTGTTTTCGTGGCCCAGACTATTTAGATGACGACAATAATCTTATACCTGGTCCTTCATCTTGCGTTGATGGGTAATGCATGAAGGGGTCACCACAAGCATCATCACCGACGCTGTTTTTATGGGCAGTCTCGTAGCCTTCTCCCACCTTGTGTCGTTATCTGCTGCGTCGGTAAAAACACCGACTCCTATTGAAGTACAGACGCGTATTAAAATGTTGTAGTAACCGAAGCAGTAAAACAACACTCACACAGCTAGTCTCGCTGTACCTCACTGGTATGACTAGGTTTTAATTATTGGACAGCAGTTGGACGGATTCCTAATAGAAAACAAACTCCTTGAAAACACAAGGCCTCTAGCGCCTCTAGCACCCCCACACATGTAACAAAACCTGATCTGCCCTAAACTAAACGCATGGTTAAAGGGGTCGCTACAAGCATCATCACTATTGCTATTCTCATGAGCAGTCTCGTAGCGTGCGGTGGAAGTGAAATAAACCAAGTTGATGGTGGACCGCAAAGCGCTTCTAATGATCTTGATTCGGAAAGCACAACAACCGATGCAGAACCGGAAAGCACAACAACTGATGCAGAACCGGAAAGCATAACAACTGATGCAGATCCGGAAACGAAAGATATAGAAGCTCCTGACCTTACGATCATGTCTAAACATCCAACGATTACCTGCTTGAATGGGGTCTTTGATAAATTTGTCAATGTCTTTGGCATGTACGTGATGGGGACTCCCGAAGCTCCTGAATCTTTTGTTAATCACTCTGCGGGTGTACTTGCCCAATATCTTGATAATGACGAAGATGGGAATGTTGATAACCAAAAAGTCTTAGATTTCCTAGTTGAAGCCAACCGTGTTGTCCCCCTTTGGTCACAAAGCGATTCGGAAAGTTTCTACGAAGAGACTGACGGAGGAGCCTTATGCGAAGAAAGGGTATCCTTCGGAGCAAGTATGTTCCTCGATGATAAATGGGCGTTAGGAGGAATAAAAGCTGCCGGAGATTGGGATACGAACCTTGAAGAAATCTGGCATATTATTACTTGGGGCTGGGACCATGCCTACCCGGTAGATTTCGGTGTTATGCGGGGCAATAGCCAAATTGGTGAAGCCATGGATGCAGCTCGGGGTGGTCAATTACAAAATCCTCCTGAAACTTACCCAGAAGAAGCATGGTACAAATACTATGACCCCACCTGTGAATACGCCTGTCAAATATATGAATATTTTTATTGGATTCTTATGGCAAACATCGGCGCTTTAGATCCGCAATATACAGATAAATGTGAATCCTCCAAAGACGAATGGCACATCTGCACTAAAGAAGAGTTGCAACAAATAGATCCTAAAGCCTATGACTTGCTCAACAATCAAGGATTCGAACTCCCAACCCAAATACCTAATGGTTTATATAGAGGTATTGTTCCGGTAGGAGATAATCCTGTAGCGATGACATTCGATGGAAGTCATCTTTGGGTTATTGATTATTATTCAGCCGATGAATCATTGGTGAAAATTGATCCAAATAAAGGCACGATCTCAGATGTGTTTCCAATTGGCTCTAGACTCATTGCTTTAGGCTTTGATGGCCAAAGTATTTGGGTTGCTAACCGTGAAAACAACTCGGCCATGAAAATCGATACGCAATCAGGTCAAATATTAAAAGAAATCGATCTTGGAAATGAGCCATCTGACATGGTATTTGATGGTGAAAATATATGGGTATCTGTTTCCGACCCCAGAAGCGGCGATTCGTTAATCAAAATCAATCCATCAACAAATCAAATTACAGGGACCATTGAGACTGACCGTAATTTATCTGGGATGGTTTTCGATGGTCGCAACATGTGGGTGGCAAATGCCTCAGATAACACAGTTCTAAAGGTAGATACTTCTCGAGACGTTATTACTGCCATCGTCTATGTCGGGGGAGGCCCCACTCATTTAACGTTCGATGGAACTAACATCTGGGTTACCAACTATGACGATGACACGATTTCGAAAGTAGACCCCACAAGTCATAAAGTAATCGATGTCATCCAAGTCGGGAATGGTCCTACAGAGATAGCATTCGATGGAAACAGCATCTGGGTCGTTTATTTGGAAGATCAAACAGTTTCTAGAATTAACCCAAAGACAAATGAAATCATCAAAGTAGCTAGTTTGAATGGCTTCACAAATGCCATGGTATTTGACGGAAATAATATGTGGGTTAGTAACGGCCCCGAAAAAGGGACAGTTGTTAAATTGATTTCAAATGAGTCCTTAGGAGAAATTAGTAGACCTAATAGTGACCAACTCGATACAGAGGAGCTAGCGATAGATCTTAACGCACAAACCGAATGTTCAGAAACATTGGTTTCAGATTGCGTGGCAGCAATAATCAATACAGGGAAAAATCCTAGCGACATAGCATTCGATGGCCAAAATATTTGGGTCCTCGATAACGGGTTAATCGGTAACAATGGCCCAACAATTACAAAAATCAATCCCGATACAAACGAAATTCTATTCACTGATGAGCTAGAGGGAAGCCCTTCAGATGTTATTTATGATGGATTGAATATCTGGATTGGAGGAAGCATCCTCCATAAAGTGAACCCTTCTTCGAACATTGTTGATGTTGTAGCAACCGAAGTTGGAAATTTAGTGTTCGATGGTGAACACATCTGGGGGGTTAAAGGTTGGCACGGGCAAGAATTAGTAAAGATAAATTCCGTTACTGGAAGTGTTCTCTCGACACTCGATGTAGGTATGGATCTATATGGCATAGCTTCGAATGGGAATTACCTTTGGGTTTCGCAACCTTTTGATGACTCCATTACGAAAATCGATATTGCAGATAACAAAGTCGTAGATACTTTCCCAATTAAAATTGATAAACCGGGAAAAGTGTACGATTGGGTCTCGAATACGGTTTTTGATTATCCATATTACGAGGAGACCCGCCCGTGGGAGGTGAAATTTGATGGCCGTTACCTATGGGTTGCTCATCTTAATAACGCATCTATTTCAAAAATCGATATAACGAATAACCAAGTTCTAGCAAGTATTTCAATTGGGGATTATCCTCAAGATATTGAATTTGACGGATCCTATATCTGGGTCGTGAATTGTGTCTGTAATGGGGTTGGTGAATCAATACCAGGAAATATTTTAAAGATTGACCCGTCAATAGATCGGGTCGTAGCAATAATTACGCTGGGACGAAGTCCTGAAGATCTTGTATTTGATGGAAGCCACTTATGGGTAGCAAATCAGTATGACGACAGCATCTCAAAGGTTATCCCTTAATAAAGCGCTATAAACACATGCCCTCTAGCACCTCTAAATGTGCCTAAAGCAGTGAATAAATGTCCCAACTTGCTCCGAAGTGTGTCATTTGATAATTTCACTCAGAGTTTGTAGAAGTTATTTTGAAGGAGTATTTATTGCTATGGATGATAAACAAAAAGGTAATTTAGCCCAGATACTTTCAATAATCGCTTTTGTATCCTTTGTTCTTTCTTGGGTTATTCCATGTATTTTAGAAAGCTATTTTACTTGGGGAGAAATGTTTCAATTAATGCTAGGACTTGAAGCTCTCAAAAATTTACCAGACTCATTTGAATGGTTTTCTAATATCTTTAACGCGCTGCTCTTCTATATATTGTTAGTATTAGTTATAGTGACTTCAATTAAATCGACTTCGAAATCAAATGCTGCCCATGACCAATCTTCAGCTGAATCAACGGTTGGCACTTCAAATAAGGATTATGCCGTAGCAATTCTATTGAGTTTCTTTCTAGGAGGGCTTGGGGTTGATCGTTTTTATTTGGGTTATAAGGGGCTTGGAATCTTGAAGTTGCTGACGCTTGGAGGACTTGGAATTTGGGCTCTCATTGACTTTGTTTTAATTGTTTTGAAAAAAGTTCCGGATGTTCACGGCCATCCGCTTGCTTGATTTCTACTAGCTCTTTATAGAGGCCTGTTTTTCCAGCTTTTCTCTGGATGATGATTGTCCTGTTTTTTGCTGCTATCGAACTTTTGTTGCTTCTTTGGGCCGGCCGTGTTCATAGCTGTATTTTCCTGAACTCGTTTTCTCTTTGAAGAGGGAGGTGATTTGGGGCGAGTTCCTTTTTCTGTTACCCGACCACCGCTCTTTCTTTTTTTCGGAGGCTTACCCATGTCTTAATAGTAGAGCTAGTTATGGACGGTGTAATGCGATGCTGAGTGTACAAGCGGTTATCTGCTCGAAGATATGCAGATCGCTGATTATTTGTTTAGTACCCTTGGGAACTTATGCACATAACAATTGACGGTCTAGCAAAAGAGGGAGATGGTGTAGGTCGATGCTCTGACGGAAGAGCTATTTTTGTTTGAGATGCATTGTTGGGTGAAAAAGTTGATGTTGTCACGATAGAAGAAAGAACAAAATCCCTTCGCGGCAGCGCCGTATCTGTCCTGGAGCCGAATAGTTATCGAATAAAGCCTTTTTGTAGTCACGTTCAAGATGGTGGATAGAGGATTCCAGTTAGGTGAGGTAGTCGTCCTTGACCTTTTCCCTCAGACTTCTCATATCGAGGTGATCTCAACGTTTGTTCGGTAGCTAATCTCTTAGAACCTTAAGCCGCTAGCATCTACTGTCAATAACTTTCCTTCGATGGATAGAGACTAAGAGTAAATTTTGGTTTCTATCAATATTTACTCTTAGTCTTTAAGGTGAATGCAGTATTATGGCAAGTACTGTTCAAGTATTTCTGTTACACGGCCATTATTGATAGCAACCCATACGTAACAGGGAGTTTCACCTCCAGCCCAGCAGAGGTATTTACCACTATCTGAAGGCCATTCAGCATAATTTATCATTTCTGTCGGTTGTGGATAGTTCTCATTATGTAGCCGGATTTCATGAACCAAGGCCTGTTGATCTACTTCGAGATCAAATACATTTGGGTTCTGATTAGATATGTAGAATCCAGTCATGAGTTCTCCATAACCTTCCTCTGAAGCCTTCTCTTGAGCTAATTCGTCTACATAGAAACAAGCAAGATCAAATATTATTGAGTCAGTGTTCTTCACCTGGATGAGGCCAAACCAAATTCCATCAGTTAGTTCATTAGATTGTGGAGTACACCCCGACCCTTTACCACCTTGTGATCCTTCATATGTGTCTGTAAATGTTAAAGACTGAGGGTCGTAAAAGTAAAAAGCATATTGAGAAGGATCGTTATTTGTAGAATCCGTACCTGAGCCTGAGACCGGTGAAGCCTCATATTCTGGTTCGGTATTGAACGTTTCCTTATTATCATCCTGCTCTGCTTGTGTCTCTTGACTGGTCTGGAGTTCTTTTTCATGCCCCTGTTGCATTTGTGTCTCTTCAGCAAGCGATGAGGCGCTTTCGGCAGTATTTTTTGTATCGCTTCTTCCACAAGCCGATATAAGCATCAAAGAAACCAAAACGAGCGCAGTGGCACTTTTAGTATCCAAACTGTTTTTAATTTTTATACATATAGCTTTCATTTTCTTCTCCTATGAAGTTATTCAGGAGATAGACAGACTTGTAACTAATTCCTTACACCCAATTGTGGATTTTCTTCTATTTATAGATTAGGCCAGATTCTAAGACTTCCTAATTCGTGTTTTGAGAACGAACTACTGATCTTTTACCTTTTGATAGGTTGCAAGTGAGCGCGTCTAGCTTTTCTATTTGGTTTTCCATTTGGCTTGACTTCAGGTTTCCTCTTATTTCCACTTGACTGAGATTTATGAGATTTATGAGATTTATTTTTATTGGAGTTTTGGTTTTTGTGAGATGAGTTTTTGCTTTTAGGTTTCTGGTTTCCATGATTGTTAGAAGACTTTTTTTGAGTAGTCTTCTTCCTTTGGTTTGAACCTTTTTGTGATTTCTTTTTTGGTCCTGAACCCTGATGGTTTCTGGCGTTGGAGGAAGAACTTAATGTAGTTAGTTCTCCTGGTTGGATTTTACGAATAGAGTCGCTGATACCTAAGCGGGCTTGCATTTTCTGTGCTGCCCGTTTTTGATCTGGTTGAATGATAGAAAAAACTATTCCCTTGTTTCCTGCTCTGGCTGTTCGCCCAGACCTGTGTATATACGCTTTATGATCTTCAGGAAGGTCGAAATGCACTACAAGTTCAACTCCATCAACATGTATTCCACGAGCGGCTACATCTGTAGCGACAAGAGCTTGGACTTTGCCCTTGCTAAAGTTCTTAAGCGCTCTTTGCCTTTGGTTTTGACTTTTGCCACCGTGAATAGATTCAGCAGTGATATCAAACCGTTTAAGTTTCTTTACTAAACGGTCAGATCCATGCCTTGTTCGACAAAAAATAATGGCTGGCCATATAGCTTTAACTGCATCAGCTGCAACTTTTGATTTTTCTGATTTTTTAGCGACAAAATATGTATGTATTGCCTGTTTGATGTCGGGAGTCTTTTCGCCTACCTCCCTAAGCACGGGGTCGCGTTGATAGCGTTTTTTTAAATGCTCTACATCTCGATCAAGAGTTGCTGAGAAAAGAATAGTCTGCCGGTCACTAGAGGTTTGATCAAGGATCCTTTTGACGGCAGGCATAAACCCCATATCAGCCATCCGGTCAGCTTCATCAATAACTACCTGCTTTACTGATTCTAAATTCAACTCTTCTTGCTCTATTAGATCTTCAAGGCGCCCCGGACAAGCAACAAGAATATCCACTCCGTTGACTAAAGCTTTTCGTTGAGGGCCATAACCGACACCACCGTAAACTACAAAGACTGTCCTTTTTCCGCTGAACGTCCGAAGTTCATTACAAATCTGCTGTGCTAACTCTCTTGTCGGCGCAAGAATCAGGCTTTGTGGCTTTCTTGGCTTAGATGCTTTTGTCTTGGCTGCAAGCGGTATTCCAAAAGCGAGGGTCTTCCCAGACCCGGTCGGCGCTCTTCCACAGATGTCTTTGCCTTCTAAACCATCTTTGATTGTCTTTTCTTGAATTTCAAATGGTTCTGAAATCCCTCTTTGATTAAGGGCTTCGACTATCCACTGAGGGACTCCGAGATCTGAAAATTTTTTTGGCATACAGTTCCTAGTTACTTAGAGAATGATTGCTGTTGACGTAGGTGTTTAGAATCTCTTAAGTTAACCAATTAATAAATCGAACTTACGAAGCAGCAGTATTGCAATCATGATCTGTTGATCATAGCTACTTGATAGTTTAGATCCTCTTACTGTCACGGATTACACAATCCTCGTTAACAAAATATCTTTGAAATATACCTTTACATTGAAAGGCGTGTTTATGAAGGAGCAACCAGTCATAGAGGTGCTCCAGATATACATTGGCCTGATCTGATGGATTGGATGTATGACCGAATTTATGACTTCCCAGTGGATGAAGAGAATGAGTGTTTAACAACCACTATTAGTGAATGACCAAAAGATCTCTACTAGCTCTAGATCCAGAGAAGGACTAAGGCCGCCAGCCATAAACAAGACATACTCCAACACATAGTAATTAAGGCTACAGGGCTTTGATAGAAGCTTCTAATAGTTCATTTAGCCGAAACCATATTTTTCTCAATAAGTTCCCAAAATAAAAGTTGGCCAGTCCGAAGACTGGCCAACCTAGGGGGGTAAAACGTTTAGCCGGTTACTTCTGCTTCAGTCCGAGCCTTAGCTATCCACAAGATCATAAGACCATAAAGCCCTTTCGCTGTGATATCAGCAAATGTGTACCCAACCTGCCGTAAAGTTTCCAATGTTTCTGATTCTCCATCAAAGATTGGAAACAGGTAAGCGATGGGGTAGACCATCCATGTCGTAAGAAGAACATAGGTTGCGTTTTTAATCTGGGCAGCTACTGCTCCTGTTTCTCTTTGGCTAGCTTTTTGTAGTTCACCGAAGAGAGTCTTAAGGATGAAGATAAATGGCAGGATAGCGAGAACCCAGAAAGTCCATTTAGCCCCATTGCCGTTGGCAACTTCACCTGGATACCCGAGGCCAACCATTAAAATTGTTGCTGGAACGAGTTTGAGCATGAGACTCCGACGTTCCTGTTTTGCAACTCCTAGAACGATAAGTAGCTCAATAATGAGTAGTGGGACTGTGATGAGCCAGTCGGCGTAACGGTATCCTTCGTTCATTACACCTTCGCCGAAGTCTGACCAGATTCTGTAGTAGTGGTATCCAGCTATTCCAACGACAATTGCTGAAACTGCGATACCTGCCTGATATTGCTTGTTAACTGACCTCATTTGTGTAAGGAAGTAAACAAAAGCACCGAACATTACAGCCGTTCCAAATGAAAGGACGTTGTAGACCAGTGTGTAGTCTCCTCCTGTGAGCATTACGTTGTCCAAGATTTCCTCCTTATGAAAATTAATGGATGTTATTAAAATAAAATATTTTTTAATGGTTTTACATCTTTTCAGTACGTGACATTTGTCCTAGTTACGCATGTCACACCAATAGAAATTTTCTAAAAGACGAACTACCTCACACTATTTTGAAACACAATGCGTATTCGAAAGTTGGAAGCGTCGCTTGTGGAGGTTTCAATAGTAAACCCCCGGACGCAAGGAGAACGATCCGGGGGTTCCTATGTTTGTAAGGGGGGGGACTTACATAATGAACGTTATCTAACTATTTGTAGAAATTTAGGCGATTGTGACGTTGATCACCTGTGGCATTTGTCATGGTTATTTTAGGAATATTTCAGAAAATTCCTAGAAGATTTCCCTGAGCTAACAGTGTAATTTTATGATTTATCGATGGTGAAGTATTTCGATCCATGGTCACAACCCAAAGTCACTACTACCGTGTCCGGTCCTCGTTCCGAAGCTATAGCAAGACCGGCGGAAACATTTAAACCTGTTGAAGGGCCACAAAGAAGACCTTCTTCAGTAGCAAGTCTTCTGCACATATGAAATGCATCATTCTGATCTATTGCTCGTATCTCACTGCATTGGTTGAGGTTGAGGAACGGAGGTGTGAATCCTAAACCGATTCCTTCGATCCGATGTGATCCTCCTTCACCGGTAGTGAGAAAAGGTGATTGAAGTGGTTCCAGCCCAATGAGATCTGGTTGATGCCCGGCTTGATGTAAACCTTTAGCCGTTCCGGTAAAGGCACCACCTGTTCCTACTGCTGCGCAGAAAACGTCTATAGGAGCCCCTATTTGATCGGCTATTTCTTGCCCCATCGCCACATAGCCTTCGATAACATCTGGAGATCCGAATTGATCGGCATAGTGAGTATTTGGTTCTTCAGCTATTGCGTATGCTTTTTCGCGCATAGCAGCAATAAGATCTGGAGTGATTTTCTGATCTTCACTTGGAATGGTGATTACTTCAGCTCCGTAGGCGAGCATCGAATCGATTTTCGATTGTGCAAAAGCATCTGAAGAAACGGCTATGAATTGTATGCCGGTTCTGGAGGCAATATGAGCCAAAGACGTTCCGGTACTTCCTCCCGTGTATTCGACTAAGCGGCTGCCAGTTGTTATATCTCCTCTAGCGAAAGCATTTTTGAAAACAGCGTAGGCCATCCGATCCTTGTAGCTGCCAGTAGGATTCCCGCTTTCAAGCTTTAGCCATACTTGCCCTGATGAAGGAGATGAAATATTTTTCAACGGTACCAGCGGGGTGTCACCTATAGCGTGTTCCAGATATAAGTCGAAGAGCTCTGCCATAATTTCGTCCTTTGCTATTGATAAACGAGATCTGTTTTATCTCTTTTCCCTTGAATGAATGAGTCCATTGGTAGGGGGAATGCTGTGGCATCGAGTGGGTTGGAGATAGACCAGTCGTGGACGACGACCCGATGCGCGATTTTCCATTCTCCGTTTCTACGTTCAAATTTGTCGATGTACCGGCCTGAGAAGAAGTCGAGCCATTCCGTTCCAGCTTCGTCATTTCTTCTGAGATACGCCAGACTGTATGCTTCGGATCTTGCTTTATCTGGATCCGATGGATCTATTTCTATTAGTACATTCGCCACAGCGTGTGTCGTGTGGTGTGACCGTTCTCGCAGTGATTTAACAATAAATGCTGCGAAATCCTGGCCGTTTCCTTTCCAATGCCCGTGATCATCGAAGCTATCATCGTGGTAACAAGAGCGGATTAGATCTTCGTCAAGACGGTCAACACCTCGCCCGTACCGCATAAGGATATCTCTTATCTCTTCCTTATCGGCAGCTTCTAATAGTCGTTGCGGTTCTTGTGATTCCAATTTAGTCCTCCCACTCATTCCTGATTCTAGATAAGGAAAACAGAGTGCACCAAAAAACCAAAGAAACCCTTGTGAATTACTACCGAAGCTATGGGATTAATCTCTTTTGATTTTTAGGACTATGCTTTGAGATAAGGGAGGGATTCGTGACCGGTCTTATTGATGTGCATGGGCATATTGTTCTTGAAGGAAGCTTAGGAGCTGCTGGCCCAACATGCGGCCCTGAACTTGGCGCATATGAAGATGGAACCCCCTGGTTCAGAGTCGGAGACTGGCGTCTAGAAGGAGTGCCATATCGTGAATCGCTCTTTATGCAAACAAGCCTCCGATTAGAAGCAATGGATGAAGCGGGAATCCGGGTTCAAGCACTTTCACCCAATCCCTTGACATACCTACACTGGATCCCAGCTGCTGACGCGATTAATTTCTGTCGAGCCCATAACGAGGACCTAGCATCAGTTATTAGTGAACATCCAGATCGGTTCGTGGGCTTTGCTGCGCTTCCCATGCAAGACATTGACGCTGCGATAGCTGAACTTGAGAGAAGTGTGAATGACTATGGACTCATGGGCGGGTACATCGGAACTGATTTCGGCACTGACTTAGATGATGAGCGTATGGACCCGTTCTACGCTGCGTGCGTTGAACTAGACGTTCCCTTATTCCTCCATCCCACTGCATCTGGACTCGACGGTCCACTTCGGGACAAGCGAATGAGAAAATACAGTCTTGATTTAGTCATAGAATTCTCCTACGAAGAAATGATCGCTACCTCCATGCTTGTCTTTGGAGGAGTTTCACGCCGCTTTCCCCAACTCGATGTTTGCATCTCTCACGGTGGGGGTTCCACGATGATGCATCGGGCAAAACTTCGGGCTTTAGCTGAACGCCGCCCATCCTCTCCGGAATGGATCAGAGAACCAGGTGCATTCGATACTGCTTTAAATCGCCTCTGGTTTGACTGTCATGTAACCGGTGACAAAGAATTTGACTTTGCCATTGAACAAATCGGGACAGAGCGTCTTGTATTTGGAACAAATTTTGGTGGCTGGGATAAAGGAACGTTGCGTCACGTTGATGGCTTAACTGAAAAGCTCAACGAAAATGCTGTTGATTTACTTCGTCTTAAAAAACGAGCGGCTCACCTACTTGACTGACACCGACGTAACGAACAAATGGTTTCAAAAAATGAACCCACCGAGCTTATCGTTTAGTTTTCGTCAGCAGCGCTGAACCGGTCCAATAATTCTCCGGTACCGAGAGTACTTCCATCACCCGCGCCGATTGTGACAGCGGGCCAGTGCCCGTCAGCGAAGATCACTAAAACCGTAACTCCTTCTGGTCCAGCAATAAGAGGACCGTAGCCTCTATTCGCGAGACCGATTCGAATATCACCGGGGTAGAGCCACTTCCCACTCACTTTTTGTGTGCCTTCTAAAATAATTTCTGAATAGTCACAAGCATGAGTATGGGCTTCAATTCTACAATCAGGCGGAAAATAAGCTTTAAAAACAGTTGGAGAGGACTCAAGAGAGGGGAGGCCTATTCGGTATGAACTGGTTTCGACACCGGTCGCTTCAATAGTTATTTCACCGATATTTTCCCATGACGTAACAACATGACCTCTACGAACAAGTTCGCTTTCAATATCCTCAGTACTTTGATGAGTAACTTCCCCTGCCATGGTTCTAATCTAAGCTACGCCTGCATCGATTACAAAAACTCTATGCCTGTTTCCGTTCTTAGATAAGCCCTAATGTTTTCTTTGTATAACTTACAAGTTATGTTTCTTCCATATTAGGATCACACGGGGGCCACCATGAAAAAAATCTATTACCCATTTCTAGCCTTTCTTGTTCTTTTGCCTGCATGCGGAGGAAAATCAAGCGAGGAAAATTCACTTTCCGAAGCAGACACTGCAGTAGAAGTAGCGGATAATGATTTTGCCATAGAGCTAAGTAATAATCTCATAACGCGGGACGGTATTGATCCTGACACTGCATTATGTTTTGCAACGGAAACAGTCAATACTTTTGGAGAGGATCGCCTACGGGAATGGGGATTTAGCGAAGATTCCTTCACCATTGATGTTGAGAATCTTCCCATGGAAAAAATATCGAAAGATGAGCTTCGAGAACTCCTTTCAAAGGAAAGAACTGGGAAATGCTTTTCTTCAGAATTCTTACAGGAAATATTTCAGACCGATCTTGGATATTCACTTTCAACTGATACGACAGATTGTCTCATGGAAATAAGATCGTCAGACTGGTTAATTAATGGGCTCCATGCTGATTCAAGTTTTGAAGACTCTCCGGAATTTTTAAATTATCTCGTTAGTGAATGCCCTAATTTTGTAGCTGATATTTTGGTTTCAGAGCTTGGAATACCTCAGGAAGAGGCTCTATGTATAGGTGAGAATACTTCTGGAGATACCTATGCGCTTTTTGCTCAAAGCATAATAACCCCATCGGATGAGGTCTCTGAAGAAATAGAGGAAGCGTTAATCGAATTTCTTGAGATTGCCACTGAATGTGGGATTGACCTTTTAGATACTGCAGATTCGATCGATGAAGAAGCATATACCTATGGGGATGATCCTACGTTAGATGAGCTTTGGGAAAGTTGTTTAAACAGTAGCGGAACCAGTAATAGGGAAGCATGCGATGAGTTGTTTTGGAACTCTCCAAGCGGTTCAGAATATGAAGCGCTTGGAGCTTGCCTTGAGGCTATCTGGGGGGAGTGGGATACAACACTCGGTGAATGTAATGATCCGTTTACATATGGTGACAGCCCTGTTTTAGATGAGCTTTGGGAACGTTGCTTAAACGGAAATAAGGACGTATGCACCGACTTGTATTTTGATGCCCCATACGATTCAGAATACGCACAACTTGGTAACTGTCTTAACGAGATCTGGGGGGAGTGGGATACAACACTCGGTGAATGTAATGATCCGTTTACATATGGTGACAGCCCTGTTTTAGATGAGCTTTGGGAACGTTGTGTAAACGGCGATACGGATGTATGCGATGAGCTGTATTGGAGTTCCCCGATTGATTCGGATTACTCAATACTCGGAGATTGCCTCTTATCTGAACAACGAGAATGGGATTTTGAATCGAATGAATGTATTTTCGGCGATCCTTTGAATATCGGAACGTTACTTCCCGAGACCGGCGCACTGGCATTTTTGTCTGAGCCGCTTGTCTTGGCAGTTGATATGGCTATACGTGACATTAACGCCGCTGGTGGTGTCAATGGCGTTCTCGTTACTTTAACAAAGGGTGATTCGGGTACTGATCCCGATATTGCCAATACTACGGTTGACCGGTTGTTGACTGAGGGAGTAGATGCGATTATTGGTGCTGCTGCTTCGAGTATTACTGGTTCAGTGATCGGAAAAATTACCTCGGCCCCTGTCGTCCAGTGTTCACCCTCGAACACGGCCACTGGTTTGGGTACATCTGGTGACGACGGATACTACTTCCGCACCGCACCGTCTGATGATCTTCAAGCGCCAGCTCTCGCTGATGAAGTACTCTACGACGGCTATTCAAATGTTGCTATTGTAAGTCGAGCTGATGACTATGGTGTTGGCTTTATCGAAGAGTTTGAACCTTATATCGAAAATGGTGGCGGAACTATCGTTTACAGCACACCGTATGCTCCAGAAGCTACAAGCTTTGATGATGTAGTGTCAGATGTGATTGCTTCTGGCCCTGACGCTGTGGTAATTATTGCCTTCGAAGAAGGTGTCCAGATAATCCAAACAATGGTTGAGCAAGGTGCAGGTCCACAGGACATCCAGATTTACATTACGGATGGTATGGCAACTGGAAGTCTTGGTGAACTGATCGACCCGAATAATCCTAGTATTGCTGAGGGCATCAAAGGAACAGCCCCAGCTATTGCACCCATGTCGGGTGCCGCATTCTTCCCAGATGCTTTTGCCGAGTTCGCTCCAGGTGTGCCTACGATCTTTTCCGCTCACTCATATGACTGTGCGATTCTGATTGCTCTTGCTGCTGAAGCTGCCGGATCAAATGATTCTGCTGACATTGCTGCCCAAATGGTAGCGGTAAGCCGAAATGGTGAGCCGTGTTCAACATTCGCTGAATGTAAAATCTTGCTCGCAGGTGGAGCTGATATTGATTACGAAGGTGCATCAGGGTGGATTGATTTCCTCGATGTTGGTGAACCATCAGTAGCTAGCTATGACATATATGAATATGACGCCGATGGCGAACAGCAAGTTATCGATGAACTTACCTTTGGGCCGTAATCAAAACAGAGTTAGAGCAAAATTAGATAAAGCTATGGCAGAGAAGTCTGGGAAAGATAACGGGGAGACATTTTTTTCGAAGTTATCGACTACTAATTAATTTTACCTAAAACCGAGAACTTTTTGATTTCCTTCAGTCCAATCGAGCATTAATTGTCTCTCAGTGATACGCCATTCGCCACCGACCCGGATTAATTTATCTATATACCTGCCAGCCATAACATAGTTATCGCCTCCTTCAGTTCCGTTCAATGTGTGTTGGGCATGAAGATAACAACGAGATGTAGCCGTATTTCCATCGATGGATACCTGATGATTCGAAACAATATGTTGAGACGAAGATAAACCTCCAAGCGTCCTCTCAATTTTTCCCCTTATTTCATCGATCCCATTTAAGTATCTTGTGTCAATAATGAACACTGCATCTTCAGTAAAGACCTCTTGAAGGTTTTCCCGCGGGCCATGGTCAATAATCCATGTGTAGGCGATAGTGAGATCAATAATTCTCTGCTTTTCTTCGAGTTGGTTAGTTTGTTTTCCAGTCATGTGATCCCTTTGCTATTCGTTTTAGAAATATCGGAGGTAGCATCCACGCACTTTTATATTCTTTCACTGCATATTATTTTTGAAAAGACACGGTTAGTTCTTTTACGGCAAAGAATGAATTACGGGCCTGAATAACCGGACCTTGCTGATTCTCTTGAAGACTTGGTCTGCCTAGGCGTTCAAGAATTCTTTTTGACCCGACTATGGCTTCGTTTCGCGCTAGTTCATACCCGATACAGAAATGTTTTCCAAGCCCGAAGCCAAAATGACCGCTTCGTTCGCTATCTTTTGAAACTCCGGACCGATTCTCTTTTCCGAGATTCATGTCAGGTCGATAAAGATCAAAACTCAATGGGTCCTTAAAGACAGTTGGATCTAAATGCGCTGCAGCTATACAGGCTCGAACTTTTCCGCCTTCTGGAATTTCTACTCCATGTATCTCCACTGGCCGAGTAGAGAATCGATCTTCGCTTATAACCGCTGGCGTTCTTCTCATCGTTTCGCTGAAAGCATTTTCCCATAACGAATCATCATCAAGCACAGCTTCCAATACTTCGGGGTGGTTCAGGACGTTCCACCACATATTTGCTATTGCTTTATCAGTTGTTTCGCCTCCCGCGATAAATAGAAGTCCACAAAATGCGGTAATTTCTTCATCTGTTAACCGTTCTCCTTCTATCTCCGCTCTCGCTATTTTTGCAATATGGTCGTTACGGTCGGGATGGTCTACTTCGTTAAGCAATGGTGCTATGTGACTACAAAACGCGGCACTAGCGTTAAGCCCTTTCTGTCGTAACTCTGGAGAATCATTCAAACCTATAATCATCGCAGTGACCCATTGACGGAAAAGCTGGCCATCGCCCTCCATCCCAAGTATCGCTGAAATAACATCCACGGGAAGTTGTGAACTAAATTCACCAACTAAAGAGATTGTCTCAGTGCTTGCGAAATTATCAATAAGATTGCTGACACAATCCTCAATCAATTGTTCGTAGGACTTCAACCTATTACCAACAAAATCGGGGGCGACAATTTTTCTACGCACAACATGTCCATAATCATCCCGAGAAATAAGTGTTGGCCCTACTACCTGGCCAGTCGTTAACTCATAGGTTGATGAGGAAAACGTTTCATAATCAATGAAAATATCTTTGACATCTTCATAACGAGATACCCACCACATATTTGAGATGTCGTCGTAAAAGACAGGGAAGTCATTTCGCATCTCTTCCCAGACTTTCTCTGGTTTTTTTCTATAATCATCGGAATATAACGCTGATGAATCCATGCCAAAAGGTATCCTAAAATTTAAATCCCCGCTAAAGAAACCTGCAGAAACGCGTAGCTTCAAAGCCGATAAGAGCGTTAGCGCCACTAACGTTTACATGTATGAAGCGAATAATCGGACTCATCTTTGTTCTTATACTTACAGCATGCAGCGGGTCCAGTCCCGGAGTTGATCAACAAGGAGCGGAAAAGGTTCAAAGAGATACCACGTCGGTGTACATCGGTGTTTGTGATTCATTGGAATCGTTTGATCAATGCCCCGCTCCCTTACCAGCAGAGCTTATGGATATTCAACAAGAGCTTATCGGAGAAATTAGAGCTGAATCAGTCCCATACCTACAGAGAATGTATCTAGTAAACTGCGTATCCAGAGCTGATGTGAATCTTGATCGGACTGAAGTTGCCACAACCTGTCGGTGCTTATACCAGGGGCTCGTTAACCATTTGAGGTCACAAGGAACCGAAACGCAGGCGGTCCTCTGGTTTATCGAGTTGGAGGAGAGGACTTCTGAAGGGAAAGTACCTTCAGCGTGGGCCATGGATGTCTATATCGCTTGTGCATAAACGTGAAAATGATCTTTGCGAATTAGAGCATATGAAGGGAACACGAATAACGTAACTACTGGTCTGGAAACCTGATACAGATGTTAGCGTTGGATTGTGGACAGCCCTATTCCAATGCACCTTGCTCCAAAACCCTCTTTTCGTGGATGGTCGCACATAATTGCATTTGTTGCTGCAATAACGCTCTGTCCGATTCTGATAAGTAGTTCGGATCAAGGGAGGGCATTAGCTGCCTTCTATTCTCTTGCGGTAGTGGCACTTTTTGGTGTGAGTTCTCTTTATCATGGTTTTTCATGGAGCGCTCGAGCTCATGACCTGTTACGACGTTTAGATCACGCAACGATCTTCGTTACGATCGCAGCAACCTATACGCCTATTTCATGGTACGTGCTTCCGCGTTCCGCTGCAGTAACTGTCTTAGTTGCCGTGTGGATCGGAGCATTGTTGGGAGTACTAGTGATGATTTTTTGGCCTACTGCTCCTCAAGTAACTCTCATCACCCTTTTCATAATTGTTGGGTGGTCCGCGTTGCTGGTCATTCACAAATTTTGGACGGCGTTAAGCTCATACGGTTTCACCTTGTTGCTACTTGGAGGAGCGTTCCACACAATTGGCGCAATCGTTTA
>PBMJ01000031.1 GCA_002722525.1 Acidimicrobiaceae bacterium
CTGCAGCCGGAGAGCAATACCTAACTCGCCCTATGGAGTTGCCATTAATTCCTTCGTGGGCGGTTACAGCCGATGCGCAGCCCGACGTGTTCAATCAAGTCCTAGAAATTGTTGAAACTGACAACTCATAGGATTTGATAGTGCTAGCGCAAAGAATGAACCTTTCGGGCGCTTAAGTGTCCTTGCTCTACTAGCCATTGAAGAGTATCAAAGAAACTTTCTTCTAGTGGCCTCCAATCGATATTGAATTCCTGACGGGTGTGGAGGTCATCTCCTGGCCGGAGGCCAGTCATGAATTGAGCAGTGGAGTAATCTAGTGGGAACGGGAGATGGAGTAGGTCAAACAGGTCACCTATGTGTCCAATGCCATGGAATAGATTATCGGGGAATTGAATCGACCGTATTTTTTTTCCAGTCATATTATGGAGCAGGGTTCTAGTTTCATCCCAGTCATAAAAGTGTCCAAAAACGCCATAGTGACGAGGGCCTCGACCCCCTTCTATACAACGCGCAAGAACCTCAGCAAGGTCCCTGACATCATGCATTAAAATCCCTCCTGTCTTTGGAAGGGGGAGAACTGGAACACTTAGAAGCCGTGCTATGCCACTAGCAGCAACGCTTATTCCAACATCGTTTGGTCCGACAATTCCTGAGGGCCAAACTATAACAACTGGGTGGCCTTTCTCTTGCAGATCGCGGGCATAACGCTCGCCCTCAACTTTTGACTGCGCATAAACTCCAATAGGATTTTCTGAAAGAGGGCCATTGGCTATGTAGTGATCTTCTGGAGGTGGGTGCAAAGTACTCTGGGACGATACGTAAACAATTGGATCCATTTTTCTTTTTGCTGCCTCTTCAAGGACTATTCGCGTTCCTTCGATATTCGTCGCTTTAAGAGACGGGATCTTTCGGATCTGAGTTCCCGTGACCGCAGCTATATGCATTGCAGCATCACACCCCTCGAGCAATGATGAAATGGCATGAATATCTGACACGTCACCTATGACATGACTGATTTGAGGAATTTGGTGTAGTTCGGCAACTCGTTTTAACTTTTCAGCACTCCGAACAAGGGCAACTGGCTGGTGGCCAGCATCGATTAGTTTCTTCAAAGTGTGGCCACCGGTAAATCCGGTCCCCCCAGTGACAGCTACCCTCATTGTTACAGACTATCGTATTGTTGCCCGCGCTACCGAAATCAAGCTTGGTGGTTGCGGTTACACCGATGTATTTATATGCCTATCCTCTGGGCAAGTAACTCTCGATGGTATGTTGGATCTCCAAAGAGAAGCTCCGAACTTTTGGCTCGCTTGAAGTAGAGGTGAGCAGGGTGCTCCCAAGTGAATCCGATGCCGCCATGAATTTGGATATTCTCTGCGGCTGCATGGAAATAGGCTTCTGAGCAATAGGCTTTGGCGAGACTAGCGGTTGAGGGGAGCTCGTCGTTCATCTCAGCTGCGCACCACCCGGCATAGTATGCCGCTGACTTGGCTGACTCCACTTCGAGTAACATATCAGCGCATTTGTGCTTAATAGCTTGGAAAGAACCAATTGGTCGACCGAATTGTACGCGGACCTTGGCGTATTCTACTGCCATGTCTAAGCACATTTGAGCCCCACCTACTTGCTCTGCAGCGAGACCGACAGCAGCAAGATCCAAAACCGTGGACAGTATGTCCCAGCCTTTGCCTTCTTCTCCTATGAGTGTCGCCGGCGTTCCAGAGAAATCGATCTTTGATTGTTTTCTCGTTTGATCCATTGTTGCAAGAGAGGTCTTTGTGAGCCCTTCAGCCTCGGCATTAACGCTGAAGAGGCTTACTCCATTTGCGGTTTGAGCAGCTACAAGGATAATTTCGGCTGTATTTCCATCTAGGACATACATTTTTGAACCGTCAAGCGTGTATCCGCCTTCTGATTCACTTGCCTGCATTGTGATTCCGCTTTGGTCCCATTTTCCGTTTTCTTCCGTGAAGGCAAGAGTTGCTATAGTTCCACTAGCAATTTGGGGAAGCAGTTCAGCTTTTGCTGATTCGTCGCTGCTGTGGATGAGAGTGTTAGCTGCAAGGACAACACTTGAGAAGAAAGGTGCGCAAAGTAGTGATCTCCCCATTTCTTCTAGGACTACTATGAGTTCGACGTAGCCAAAACCTTGCCCTCCAAATTCTTCAGGGATGATGAGGCTTTGGAGTCCCATTTGTTCGCTCATCTGTTGCCATACATCAGGGTCGAATCCGTTATCGGTCTCCATCTGCTCACGAACAGATGCTTCGGATGATTTTTCCTCTAAGAAATTTCGGACAAATTCTCGAAGGGTTTCTTGTTCTTCTGAAAAGGCGAAGTTCATTTTTGCTCCAGTAGTCTAATTTTCGAGGCGCTAATTGGATCGACTCTTTGATCAGCATAGGCGAGGAAGCAGAGTTTGCCACATTAAGATATGTACACATGCGTACATACTCTGGTATTCTTATTCGATGGAGGGACATAGCCATATTGGTGTAAGAGATCTTCGGGCGGAGCTAGCAACGTATCTGAAAAGAGCTGAAGCGGGAGACCGTCTGATCGTGACAGTCGATGGGCGCCCCATAGCTCAAATCGGGCCTTTGGAGCCGGTAGGCGAACCGAGCTTGGAGGACCTCGTGGCTTTGGGACTTGTCAAACGACCTAAAAATATGAATCAACCTCAAAGGGCTCAACTTTCGCAAATACCGATCGACGTATCTGCGAATCGAATTATTCAAGAGTTGCGTGGCCTATGATCCTAGCTATCGATACTTCAGCTTTGGTACTTAGATACCTTCCTGGCGACCATAGGGAATTAGTTCTGACGGAAATGGAGCGAATCGGTGTTTGGTGTGCTTCGGAGCTGGTTCGGGCTGAAGTCCTGCTTACGTTACATCGAGCGTCTATTTCTCCGTCTCAGAATATGGAATTATCAACCCGGTTTAATAGCGATTGGGATTCATTTCATGTTGTGCCTCTAGATGGTCGCTGCATTAGCCACGCTTCTCAACTGGGGTCCAGATTCGGTCTTAGGCTTGTCGATGCGCTTCATTTTGCAGCGATTGATAGACTCCCTCGACCGGTGAAATATCTCACTCTTGATCATCGACAAATCCCAGCAGCTGTCGAGCTTGGATTTGAACTACTGACCCCTTTAGAAGAACTCAGTTAAATTTCGTTTTCCGGTCGTCCATTTCCACCTTGCGGTTTCCCACCCATATTAGCGTTAAGTGTTGCTTGGGACATAAGTTCTTCCATAAGAGGCCCAAGTTCGGTTGGGTCATCAGGTTGAGTGCCGCTTGGTCCTAAGGCCCATCCTTCCGCAATGCCCAACTGGTTTCCTCGAATATCGAATAGTCGTCCAGTTACGTTACTTGCTTCCTCGCTACAAAGCCACGTTGCCGTTACTGCTTGCCACCGTGGAGACATCGCTTCCTTCTGCTCATCAGTCAGGCCATCCATTCCGACCAGATCTTCAGTCATTCTTGACAAGGCGGCAGGGACAAGCGCATTCACCGTGACATTGTATTTCGCTAACTCCATCGCTGTTATGACCGTAAATGCTGCAATGCCTGCTTTCGCAGTTCCGTAATTACTTTGTCCTATATTGCCGTAGATGCCTGAAGGCGATGAAGTATTGATAATTCTTCCGTAGGTTTCCTCACCTGCTTTCGCTTGATTACGCCAATAAACTGCTGCGTGGTGAGATGGGCCGAAAGTTCCTTTTAAATGGACGCTCATAATGGCATCCCAATCGTCTTCGCTAAGAGAAAAGAGCATCCGGTCTCGAAGAATTCCAGCATTATTAATGACGATGTTGAGATCTCCGAAAGTATCAACAGCTTGTTCGACCATTTCCTTTGCTGCTTGAAAATCTGCGACATTCCCGCCATTTACTACTGCCTCGCCGCCGAATGATTTAATTTCTTCGACGACTTTCTGAGCAGCAGAAAGATCTTCACCTACTCCATGGCGGTCGCCTCCAAGATCATTTACAACGACCTTCGCCCCGTGTGAAGCCAGCATTAACGCATGCTCACGACCTATACCACCAGCCGCTCCAGTGACTAGGGCGACTTTTCCTTCAACTAGTTTGCTCATGATTCCTCTTTCATAATTATTGCGTCCCTCTGGGGCGAGAATACTCAAAGTCAGGGGTAAAGTGCGACCCAAGATAGATTTTCCCGTTTTTCTAGCAAAATATTAATTTTATTTCTTCTTCTTTTGAGATGTGAAGTAAGTTCCTATTAGATGATATGCCAATCATGTAAGGGGGTACTTTATGGGGGCGTTAGAAGGTATAAGAGTGGTAGATGTGGGATTGCTTGTTCAAGGCCCGCAAGCAGGTCAAACTCTTCGAGATTTAGGGGCTGAGGTCATAAAGGTTGAACTCCCAGGACTCGGAGACATGGCAAGGTGGATACCTATTTCAATGGAGGACTTGCGGACTCCCTATTTCGAAGCTTGTAACCGTGGGAAAAAAAGTATAACTGTTGACCTTCGTGTCGCTGAAGGCGCGAACATTTTTCGGAAGCTAGTTGATACTGCTGATGTATTAGTAGCGAATTTTAAACCCGGGACGCTTGAGGCTTGGGGGCTAAGCTATGAAGCTTTGAGCAAGACAAACCCTGGTCTCATTTATGCAATGGGTTCAACATTTGGGCCTGAAGGGAAAGGGGCCGACCGAGAAGGAGCTGACCTTGCGGGGCAAGCTGCTGGAGGACTCATAAGCACCACAGGTTCTGATGGAGAACCTCCTACGCCAGTTGGTGCCACCATAGCTGACCACATTGGGAGCATGAATATGACTGTTGGTATTCTTGCAGCCCTTTTCTCTCGAAATGTTACCGGCAAAGGACAAAGGGTAGATGTTTCTCTTCTTGGAGGGCAGATATACGCACAGGCCTCTGAGTACACAGCGTATTTAATGACCGGGAAAGTGCCAGGTCGAAGTAATGGAGGGCATCCGCTATTACCAATGGCCTATGGAGTTCTTGAAACGGCTGATGGTTATATAGCCTTGGTTGGTGTTCTTCCAGATAAAAGACAAGCACTTTATGAAGCTGCGGGAGTGCCAGAGCTTATAGAAGATGAGCGCTTTGCGCCTATTATCTACACTACGGAGATAAGGCAGGAACTTTTTCGACTGCTAGCTGATGGGTTTAAAGCTAAAACTACTGATGAGTGGGCTGCAATTCTGGATCGTATCGAAGTTCGCTATGCTCCAGTCAACGATTATGAACAAGCAGCATCTGATCCGCTGGTCACAACTAACAACTACATCGTAGAGCTAGAGGACTTCAATGGAGAAACGAGAAGGGTCGTTGGTTCTCCAATTAAAATGTCCGACACCCCAACTTCTCCATCTGCATCGGCCCCAGAACTTGGACAACACACAGAGGAAGTTCTTTTAGAGCTGGGTTATACGTGGGAACAGATTGGTGCGCTTCGTGACTTGCACGCGATTTAACATTCATGTTTGCACCTGCCATGAGTTTTCATAGAAGCTAGCTAGCATTTATCCAATGCACTGTTTGCAACAATGTCTAACTGCTTGTCTTCTCACTTTATGTCTGATCTCCTGCTCAAACACCAATGAAGGAAAGGTAGAAGATTCAGAAAGTTCTGTAGAAGCTGAAACTCCTTCTTCCAGTGTAATTGAGACTGAGTCTCCAACGCCAGGAGTCGAAGTTGAGGCTATCGAAGATGAGGATGTGATTCTGGTTGGAGTCATTATCGATGAAGAGAACATCATGGCTTCATACGACCGCCAACCAGGGGTTGCGTTTATAGGGATGGTCGAAGAATATAACCGGCAGGGGGGGCTTCTGGATAAAAAGATCGAAGTTCTTCGTGAAAATAGCGAATCAAGGCTTTCGATGATCAATAGCGCGGCAGAGAAGCTAATCAAGTCAGGTGTTCAGCTTCTTGTCGTTACCTGTGAATTAGATTTTGCCGCACCAGCAGTCAAGCAAGCCAAAGAAGCAGAGGTTCTTTTGATATCTCCTTGCGCTTCTGAAGAGGACTGGGGTTTGGGTGAGGTCGATACTCTTGCTTTCTCTATGGTTACACGTCCGAAGGTCTATGGAGCGCAACTCGCAGACCATCTTTGGGGAGAGGGAAACCGAACAGCTGCGATATTTTGGGACGATACTGTGCCGGAAACTATTCAAGAATGTATTGCTTTTCGAGATAGATGGGGGAATTTAGGGGGTAGATCGACCGTAGAGTCACCGGTCAATATGGTAACGGCACCATCTGTGATAGGCCCGGCCGACAGATTAGGGTCACTTGATGTAGACGCGATAGCGGTATGCGCCACCAATAGGGTAGGTGTTCTAACCTTGCAACTGATCCGAGGAGCAGGATGGCTGACCCCGATAGTTGCGGGCCCATCATTGGATAGCGCCTCGTTTTTTACCTCTGATATTCCGAATCTAGGAGATTTTAGGATGGTTTCATTTGCTGGTACGAGAGGCGATGACCCATACGAGGAGGTTAATCAGGCTGCAGTGAACTTTCAGAGTATCGATGGAATTCCTCCAGCTAGTGGGCGATTTATCCTAGGTGCTGACCTTGCAGAATTATGGTTTCAAGCTGTTAATCTAGCAAGCACGGCTGATAGTAGGGTAGTGGCAGAAACCATAAAATCTTTTGAAACATTCAGCGTTCCTTCAGGGCTAATTAAGTTCGAAGGTACCCAAGCGGTGACTGAACGTACTTTACGGATGTTAAGAAATGTTGGCGGTTATATGGTTTTTGAATCGCTGATACAAGGTTCAACTCAATAGCCGAGTTCTAAATTGACCTGACCTAGTAACGTATCGCCAGAAATATATCTTCGAACATTTTCTTGCACTCTGGAAGCCAAGAGTGAAATACCCATTTCAGGGGTATTTCCTATGTGAGGCGTTATTAGGCAGTTCTTTAAATCCCATAAAGCATGACCATCTGGAAGAGGCTCCGGATCTGTAACATCTAAAACTGCACCTAAAATTCGGCCAGATTGTAGGGCTTTTACAAGGTCGGTAGTAACTACATGTTTGCCTCGGGCAACGTTCACTAGCACTGAACGTTTGGGCATCATTTCTAAGAAAGAGGTATCCACGATCCTATTAGTCGCTGGGGTTAAGGCAAGTGCAAGTACTACAACATCGGCTAACGGAAGTATGTTGGGTAGGTCTTCAAGGCATGCTGTATGAGTTGCAGCAGGATTTTTTTCCTTCGATCTTCGAATCACTGTCGTTTCACAACCGAAGGCTGATAGCAATGGAAGTAGATTATTTGCTATACCGCCTGAACCAAGGATGACAACATGCGACCCGAACAGGCTCTCTCCAACTGGTGCACTCCATTGTTGTTCTCTAGCGTAAGTTACAAAGCCGCGTTTCAAGGCAAGAATCGAACCTAGAACATGCTCTGCTACAGGTTGCGAATACACGCCCTTTCCGCACGTCCATATTCTCTGATTATCGAGCATAGGAAGAAATGGTTCAATCCCCGCAAATGGAAGCTGTACCCATTCAAGATTTGACGAAAGTAATTCAGGCAGTAATTCGGGGCGATCTGGATCTGCCCAAATAAGGCCGGAAGCCTCCTCGATTGGGCTAACCGAGGCTCCAGCTTGAATTACCGCTTCGACAAGTTGTTCTCGACGCCAGTTCTCTGGTTCAACGGCTAATTTAACAGGTTCGGTATTCTTAGTTTGAAGTTGTGTAGAGTTATTCATTTTTTCGAGATGATAGTTTGGGTGTGAGACTAGTGGTTCCGCACTATGGTCAATATATGGATATTGCAGATTCAGTAATCGACCTTATCGGCAGAACCCCCATGGTGCGTCTAACCCGTGTCACAGAGGGTATTGCATGCCCAGTCATAGCGAAAGTTGAAACTACGAATCCTGGAGGAAGTGTAAAGGATCGGCCTGCTCTTGCAATGATAAACGCTGCAGAAAAAGAAGGCCTTCTTAGCCCGGGATCAACAATTATTGAACCGACGTCTGGCAATACCGGTGTTGGCCTTGCGATAGTTGCTGCTCAGAGAGGCTACGAGTGTGTTTTCGTGATGACTGACAAAGTAAGCCCAGAGAAAGTCGATCTGCTAAAGGCATATGGCGCTGAAGTGATAGTTTGCCCTGTTGATGTAGCACCAGATGACCCAAGGTCATATTACTCCACTGCCGAACGGCTAGTGAATGAGCGTCCAGGTGCTTTTAGGCCCAACCAGTACAGCAACCCAGTTAACCCTTTATCCCATTATTTAACAACAGGACCAGAGATCTGGGAACAGACGAAAGGAACAGTGACGCACTTTGTCGCTGGGGCTGGAACCGGGGGAACCTTATGCGGAGTCGGGAAATACCTAAAAGAGCGAAACCCAAATGTTCAAATTATTGCTGCTGACCCAGAGGGTTCTGTCTATAGCGGGGGTGATGGCCGTCCATATCTTGTCGAAGGAGTCGGTGAAGATTTCTGGCCAGAAACTTACGACCCTTCTCTCATAGACAGGGTAATTTCTGTCAGCGACGCCCAGTCCTTTTATCGAACTCGTCAGGTATCAAGACAGGAAGGTCTTCTCATCGGAGGATCATGCGGGACTGCTGTTGATGCAGCCATAACAGTGGCGACTGAACTTACGAAAGATGACTTAGTCGTGGTCTTATTGCCTGATTCCGGACGCGGGTACCTTTCAAAGATTTTTAATGATAAATGGATGATGGAGTACGGGTTTCTTATCGAAGAAGGGCCAAAGATAGGAGATGTTCTTGAATACAAGGAGAATGCATTTTCTAACCTTGTTTACGTTCAACCTGACGACCCCGTGAGCAAAGCTATAGAGCTTCTTCGGGAATACAGCTTGTCGAGGATTCTCGTTGCTCAAGGCGCTCTTCCACTTTCAGCAGCAGAAATTAAAGGAACAATTGATGAAGAATATTTACAGACCAAATCGTTCGAAAAGAATGTTTTAACAATGAAATGTTCAGAAGTGATGGGGCCGCGTATGAGTTTTGTCGGGTCTGGTGAATCTGTAGGATCTGTTTTAATTAAGTTTGAGCAGGAGAATACTCTTTTGGTTATGGATCAAGGGCGCCCGTTTTCGGTAGTCTCAGCATCCGATGTAGCGTCCTATTTGGAAAATCTGGAGATAAAGAATGGCTAAAGAGAATATGGATGAAAGATGGGGATTTGAAACCAGAGCAATACACGCTGGCCAAAAACCAGATCCTCGAACTGGTGCGATAACTGTCCCAGTCTACCAAACAACCACATACGAGCAGGACGGAGTTGGTAAGGATCGGGGGTACGAGTACTCGAGAACAGGAAATCCTACAAGAGACGCTTTGGAAGTGAGCGTTGCAGCACTGGAAGGAGCGCAATTCGGAAGAGCATTTGCTAGCGGTATGGCAGCAGAAGACACAATTTTGAGGCTCCTGAATCCCGGCGATCATATTGTTATGGGTAATGATGCGTATGGCGGGACCTTTCGATTAATTTCTAAAGTCCTCACACGCATGGGAGTGACCTGGTCCGCAGCTGATTTTTCAAAAAAAGACAACATTGAAAGCTGCATAACAGACAAGACTCGAGTTATTTGGGCCGAGACGCCGTCGAACCCGCTGCTATCAGTTGTTGATATTCAAATGCTATCTGAGGTAGCACACTCCATCGGCGCTTGGTGCGTCGTCGATAATACATTCGCTACTCCATATCTTCAGCAACCTCTCTCACATGGTGCCGACTTTGTAGTGCACTCAGCAACAAAGTATCTTGGCGGGCATTCGGATGTAGTTGGAGGCTTTATTGCAACGAACTCTCCAGAACTAGACCAAGAGATCGGGTTTCTTCAGAATGCGATAGGAGCTGTACCAGCGCCATGGGATTGCTACCTGCTCCTTCGAGGCGTTAAAACTCTTTCAGTCCGAATGGATCGGCACTGTGACAATGCTGAGAGTATCGTTACATTTCTCGATGGTCATCCTAAAGTTGCCGATGTACTATATCCTGGCCTTTCAGGCCACCCGACTCATGATATAGCGAAGAAGCAGATGAAAAGATTTGGAGGGATGGTGTCTTTCACTGTTCATGATGGCCCTGAAGCTGCTCGCATGGTAGCAGGTAGCACTAAGTTGTTTACTCTCGCTGAATCACTCGGGGCTGTAGAGTCGTTAATCGAAGTTCCTGCTGCAATGACTCATTTATCAGCAGAAGGTTCTCCGCTTGAAGTTGATGATTCATTAATAAGGCTGTCCGTAGGAATTGAAACAACAGATGATCTTTTAGAGGATCTTAGTAATGCTCTCTCGTAAAGTTAGTTAGGCTTAGTTCTGAAGGTGAAGAGTTTCCTCAGCTAAGCAACTTAGTTCCTGCTCCCAATCTTCTGGCTCAACATAGGGAGTAAGTATGAATTTACTTCCACCAACTTCGATAAATTCTTGTATTCGAGCAGATAGTTCTTTGCGATTTTGAACAATAATCTCTCCTGCTTTAATTTCTGGTCTTCTACTTTGGACTGCTTTAACAATCTGGTCGGGGATCGAGCCATCAGCCGAATATATGATTAGGACACCAAAGTGCTCTCGGTCGATAACTTCTCGATTAGCACTAAGAGAGTGCTTATCAATTTCAGGTATGGCTTCAGCGATATCGTTTGGAGTGCAGAAGCTAGGGAGCCAACCATCTCCCAAGCGGCCTACTCGTTTCAATTCAGAGGGAGCAATACCACCGAGCCAAATATCCAGAGGTTTTTGAATCGGTTTTGGCTTAACTCGGACATCAGTAAGTTGAAATCGCTGGCCACTATGGCTGACACTATCCTCTTCCCATAAACGGCGCATGAGTGGCAAAGCTTCATCGAACCACGGGGACCTATCTTTTCTCTCGAGTCCAAATGCCTGATGCTCTGCTAGATTCACAGCTCCTAGCCCAAAGGCGGGGAGTACTCGACCGTTTGAAATCCTGTCGAGACTAGCAAATGATTTTGCAAGGAGGACTGGATTGCGCCCAGGTAGAACCATAACAGATGGTCCGAATTTCAATTTTTCTGTCCTAGCCGCTATCCAACTCATTGCTACTAATGGGTCTAATCCTGTTCCTGAGACACGCTCCGAAAACCAAAGTGAATCAAAACCAAGTTCTTCTAATGAAGTTGCCAGCTTCCCGAGGATTTTGGGGTCTGTAGCGCTAGATCTAGTCCCTAATCCAAACCCGATACGAATCTTCATGTACACTCCTATTCCTTCAAAGAAAGCATAGAGCACGCTGGAGCCAGTGGCCTTGTCAAGACTCGGCAGATAAGCCATGGAAGACAAATAATGCTATTGTGAATTGGTATGGCAGAGGAATCATTTGAGTTGGACGAGAGTTTTCTGGATCCCGTAGTGCAAGACGACCCATTTGTTGCATATGCGACTCTTCATGAGAAGTGCCCTGTCTACAAAGTGCCAGAAAATGGGCTGTATATGGTGACAAAGTATGAGGATGTCCGAGAGGTATTAACGACTCCATCGATTTATTCCAGCCGGCCAGGTACTGGTGCCGGAGGTCTTAATGAGGCATCAAAAGCTCATGCTCAGGTATTTGAGGAAAAAGGTTGGGTAAAGGGGCGGACACTTCAACGAACCGATCCTCCGGAGCACAGTCATTATAGGAAGATACTTGGGCGAGTGTTCACAAGACGGGCAGTAGACGGAATGATACCTCGTATCGACGAGATAACTCATGGTTTGATTGATCAGTTTATTGATAGAGGTCACTGCGAATTCGTTTCTGAATTTGCTTTACCTTTGCCAGGGATATTCATTTGTGAACAGCTAGGACTTCCCGCTGAAGAGTATGAGACCTTTAAGAGGTGGGCAGATGCCATGCTCGCTATGTCACAGCGACCACTTTCTCCAGAAGAAGCAGTAGTGCAAGCAGAATATGAGGTGGAAGCTCAGTATCATCTTGCTCGAGAATTTGAAAAGCGCAGGAAAGAACCGACAGATGACTTAATTTCTGCGTTAGTGCATGCTCATCAGGAAGATGAGCCATTTACGATGGAAGAGCTTCAAGACTTGATGCATCAGCTAGTTACAGGTGGATTCGAAACTACCACATCAGCTTTGAGTACCTCGATGTGGCTTTTGTTGCGGCATCCAGATCAGATGCAAATGTTAATAGATGACAGGTCTCTCCAAAAAAATTTTATTGAAGAGAGTTTGAGGTTCGATAGTCCAGTAGCTGGGCTTTGGAGAACAGCCGCATGCCCTGCTGAATTGGGAGGCGCTTCAATACCCGAAGGTTCAGCTGTTATGCCAAGGTTCGCTGCAGCTAATCGGGATGCTGAGGTCTTTGATAGTCCGGATAAATTTGATATCACACGCGAAGATCTTCATAAGCATGTGGCATTCGGGTTGGGAAGCCATTTTTGTCTTGGGGCTTCGCTTGCGAGAGCTGAACTGATGTCCGCCTTCTCGGCGATTCTTGACCGCATGGAAAATATCCGATTGATAGAACCACTAGATGACCAGCCCCACAAGTTCAGTTTCTTTCTTCGGCCTATGAAAGAACTTCATATCGAATTCGATAAAGTCTAGAAAAAAGCACCTAGTTAGATGTTTAAAGCTACGCCTTCGTATGGGCTAGGGTCCTCACTATCTGGGATAATTGGCTTAGACCAGCTCATCGCATCTGCAAGGTTGGTTGCGATATCTTTCCACTCAGTTGGGTTCCATCCTTCAGCGCTTCCAACAAGCTTTGGGCTTTGATCAAAATGTAGCAACGCAGGTGTCTTTTCAAGTTGCGTAGCTCGAGCGAAAGATAGATCAGAGTCCACGAAAGTTAATATTTCTGATGCCCACGGGCCAAGAAACTCCTTCGTATGGTTCTCGCTTCCGAGAACCATCCAAGCACCTCGACAATCAGCCTCCTTAAACGATCGTAGGATACGACCGGCGGTCGCTACAATCCAAGAACTTTCATGCGTATACGGATCTACTACCACCAAAAGTAAATGAAAGGTAGTTACCCATTCTCTTAACGACCGAGAGGATCCATCTAAGCGCTTTAGAGATATGTTGGCATCTGGCGATATAGTCACGGATATCAAACTAGCGCACAAGGCCATCTGCTGTGGAACTATACGCACATTAGGTTAGAGATATTTGCATGTTAATGAAATTATGATTCCATGGAATAGGGAGTCTTTGAAATTCTCTGAAATAGGCAAGGAAAAACATCTATGAAAAAGCAGTCTTTGGTATTTCTGTTTCTTGTGATTATTGCTGGCGTAGTGACGCTATTTGCATTTCGAGTTTTTCAAAGTGATTCTGATGCTCCGGCTCTTTTGTCCGAGGGGGAAAGTAAACCTGCCGAAGCGCTAGAGAGTGAAAAGCCAATGGGCGAACCGACACCCACTCCGACACCCACTCCGACACCCACTCCGACTCCCACTCCGACTCCCACTCCGACTCCCACTCCGACTCCAATACTTCCAAAGAAAGCCACTCTGGTATTCAGTGGAGATATTTTAAGCCACGGGCCAGTAATCCAAAGAGCTGCCTACAACACAGACACTTTCGGAACGCACGACTACACTCCAATGTTCGCCCAAGTTCGACCTTTGCTCGAAGAAGCCGACCTCGCTATATGCCACTTAGAAACTCCTGTCTCATCTGACAACCAATCACTATCCGGCTACCCAATCTTTAATGCTCCACAAGAACTACCGGGTGACTTGAAAGAAGTAGGATATGACGGTTGTTCCACAGCCTCCAACCATTCGATGGATAAAGGGGCAAACGGAGTTAGGTCAACGATCGTCCAACTCGAAAATGCGGGTCTCGTTTGGGCCGGGATGGCCCGAAGTGCTGAAGAAAAGAAAACGCCAGCCTTGTATTCACCAAACGGGATTTTAATAGGTCATATGTCGTATACGTATGGACTAAATGGATTTGTTCTGCCGGCAGATGAGCCTTATCTAGTAAATGTAATTGACGAAGAAAAAATACTTAGCGAGGCAGCAAGGATGCGGTCAATAGGTGTTGACTTCATCATCCTTAGTATCCAATGGGGAAATGAATATCAGGTTAATCCGAGCGAAGCGCAAGAAAATCTTGCAGAATCACTATTAAATTCTCCGAATATTGACCTGATAGTTGGGTCTCATGTCCATGTGGTTCAGCCAATCGGGACATTCAATAACAAATACGTCATCTACGGTCTTGGGAACTTTCTATCCAACCAATCAGCAAATTGTTGCCCGGCTGCATCCCAGAACGGTGTGATGATATTCGTTGACATAGTTGGAACAGATTCAGAAGGATATAAGGCGGAAAACTTAACATTCGAACCAACACGAGTAGACCGATCAGATTACACAATCGTTCCCTTATCGCGTGTAGTAAACGACGAAGAAGTAGGCCCGAACCTCCGTAGCTTTTATCAAGAGGTGATAGACGAAACCTCAAACGTGCTGAACCAACTGGGAGGAAATTATCAAATAAAGAAAGACTGACGTCCTTGTTTATATATTAGCAGAATTTTGATTTCTCCTAGCCTGACGGCGAACGCTTGCAATAGCAATAATAGGAAATAGAACTAGCAACCCCAAAAGAGCTAATTGTAAAGCGCCACCCCTATCAGTCGGACTCGACGGGGCACTGCCCGAACCAGGCTTCGGAATTATGCCAGACCCGTCATCAACCTTAATTATCTCAACACTTGAGGAAGGTTCTTGCTGTTCATCACTAAAAGACGCAGTAGCAAAAACAACAGAGGCGATAGAAATAATTATTACGGTTGAAAGAAATTTGAAAGAGTGATGCATCTCTGGGTTCTGTTTCTGCCTACGCACTCATTGGCCTGCACTTCAATTCTAGAGCTACCTTAGTACCGTGGACCACACTGAACAGCAAAAAGCTCTGATCCAATGGTGGAAGATGAGTTCGCGCGACCTCCCATGGCGGCAAACCCGAGACCCATGGTTAATTATGGTTTCAGAGCTGATGCTTCAGCAGACACAAGTCAACAGAGTGATACCGAAATATCAACACTTTATAAAGAAATACCCAACTCCCAAAAAATGCTCAGAGGCTCCGGCGTCGTCAATAATTGAAGCATGGGAGGGGTTAGGTTACAACAGGAGAGCAATTAATCTCCACCGGACATCTCGGGTGATAGTCGAAACACATTATGGTAAAGTTCCTAACACTTTAAATGACCTATTAGAACTTCCGGGCATAGGCCCATATACGGCTCGCGCCATATTATGTTTTGCATTCGAGGAAGACATCGGCGTCGTCGATGTTAACATTCATAGGATAATTTCAAGAGTCACAGGCAAGGCGCTAAGTCCTCTCGAGATGCAAATAAAAGCAGATAATTTTGTACCAGCTGGGGAGGGGTGGATTTGGAATCAGGCGTTAATGGACCTCGGATCTGATGTATGTGGGTCAAGGTCTCCAGACTGTGGCAGATGCCCAATTATGAGCCATTGCCTATGGAAAGGGGAAGGCCCAGACCCCGCTAAGAGAAAAACCTCATTTAGTAACCTAAATCAGAGTTTTGAAGGATCCGACCGTCAAGGCCGAGGGAAATTAGTAAATACTTTACGTAACAGAAGAGTTTTCCTTTCTGAGCTTGAGAAAGTGATGGGCTGGAATGGTGACCCTGAAAGGTGCAGGCGAGTTGCGGCAGGACTTATCAAAGACGGCTTGGTCGAATATGACGACAAGGCAGGATATGGGCTGCCATCATGATTCAACACTGCTAGTTTTCTTCGGGTGAGTTCCCTTTCAATCCTAGAGGCCAGACGTCTTGCTATAGCTTCTCAAGGCCTTGCGGCGCAGCGGCCTGCCGGAAAGATAGGGCGAAGCCACTTACGACAATGTATGAAAACAATGGAGCTCGTCCAACTCGATGCTGTCCCTGTGGTGGTTAGGACGCAATATCTACCTTTCTTTTCGAGGCTAGGCCCATACAGTCAAAAGCTTTTTGATGAAATAGCTTATCGGGATGACGAATGGTACGAGCTTTGGGCCCACGAAGCGTCAATCGCTCCAATCGAAATAGAACCTTATCTTCGTTTTAACAAGGAACGAGCTATTAATGGAGATACATGGAAAGGCCTTTACCGTTTAGCTATAGAAGAGCCTTCGTATATCAAAAAAGTTCTCCGCGAAGTTGAATTAAAGGGTCCGCTTGAAGCGAAGAATTTATCCGACCCACAACCTAGGAAACATGCAGGCTGGGGGTCAAGATCGAAAGGGCAGCTTGCGTTGAACTGGTTGTATCGGATAGGAGAAGTTGGCATACGTCGCGGTCCAAACTTCGAAAAACAATTTGACCTTTTGGACCGGATAGTTCCATCAAGAATTCTCAATATGCCAACTCCAACTGATCGTGAGTCTCTTATGAATCTTCTTCTTCGATCAGCCAAGGCATATGGAGCAGCAACAGAACGAGATCTGATTGACTATTTCAGATTGCCTACAAAAGAGGCAAGAGAAGCTTTAGCGGACCTCGTAGAAAATCATCAACTGGAAGAAATTCGAGTGGAATCATGGGAGGAAAAAGCCTACATCTCACCACAGACTTCAATACCAGAATCCTCTAATGGCTGCTCTCTAGTTTCCCCATTTGATCCAATTGTTTGGAATCGGAAACGACTAGATCGATTATTCGATTTCCAATACAAGCTCGAGATGTATATGCCAGAACCAAAACGCCGGTTCGGTTATTACGTGCTGCCGCTACTGGTTGGTGACCGATTCATAGGAAGATTTGATATCAGAAATATCAGAGATAAAAGCGCGCTCCACATAAAGGCTTCTTTCATCGAAAGAAAGTTAGAAGCAGAAGACGTAGCACATAAGGTATTTGATGAATTAGCTAATCTTGCACAATTTCTAGGTGCACAAGAAATCAGAATCGACAGAAAGGGGAACTTTTCACTAGAGCTAAAAAAGGCCAGCCGGCCGCTAAGTAAGTAGTTCCTTCATAAGGTCGTCAAATATTTTCTCAGCGAGGTCTCTCATTTCCTCATCAGTTCTGTCTTGTATGGGGTGTTCCGTAAACAGTCCGGCAGGAGGAAAGCCAAGCGCATTGGATTGGGATTCGGCAGCAGAAACAAATGGAGCAGACGCCACGAACACTCCTGGGGTTCCACGCCTCTCAAGGTCACTTATGTCGTGCACACTACACGTCGTGCAGCTTCCTCAATCAGCTAAGGCCTCAATAACTGCATCGCATGTAGTTGAGATCTCATGCCGTAGGTCCACTGGAGCAGGTTTGGTGAAAGTAGGTTTGACGTAGCGGAGAACAATAGCACCTTTTTTTTCTAGAAGAGACTGAACGGTATCTAAAAAGACATCTCCGCGCGGTTTACTGATATCTAGTAGCCCTATGGTTGCCCCTTGCAAGCTTGAAATCCTTTGAGCTCTTTCACGGTGCTCAGGGGCTTGCTCATTAGTAGGGTCAAGAATACTAGTTGTCATAAAGTTATCTCCCTTGTTTGGTAGATGCTTCCCTTATCTCCCGAGAGCCATCCACCTATCGTTGCGGAGAAAAGGCCAGCCGCTCCACCACCATAGAGAATAATCAAGCCGCCATTAGGTCGCAATTTCGGTAGAGTCGATCCGGCAAAGGCCTCAGGTAGCCCTTCGCTGATACCATCAGCGCCTCGTATTAATTCGTCTGTTTCTCGGATGGAGTGGTTGATTATTGCCTCATTTACCTGTTCTTTTGTCCAACCTGCTTCTGCAAAGCGAGAAGCATGCTCAGGCCCAATAATCAAGATGGCATCGAAACCCATCACCAATTTTGGGTGTACGTTCCCGATGATTCCCATAGCTAAGCTTCTTGCTAGTTCGTTAGGAGACCTAGAAAGTTGATCAACTATCATGCGTGGTCCTTCGCCTGGAAATAACGTAACCGTATTCTGCTCTGAAGAGAAACCCTGATCCTGTGCATACGATTGCCATGGCGACCCCTCTTCGTCTTCAGCAAAGCAGAGCCCGTATTTCGCTGGGCTTCCATGAGTAGCACGATCGACTTCTCCGGGCCTGCCTCCTCCTACATTGCGAATTGTAAGTTGGACAGCCCTTCCAATGGTGCTATTTGCCCTATTCCCTTGGCCGAGAAGGTTCATACCTGAGTTCATATTTATGGATTTCCGAATCGGGCCATTAACAAAAATAACTGGCCCTACGGGCATAGTTGTAGCGAGCAGGCCATGCATATTGAATTCATCGCCGCATGCAGTTTCTAGGGCAGTAATTACAACTGGCAAGTATTCAGGTTTACAACCTGCCATAACTGAGTTGATAGCAACCTTTTCAACCGTTAGATCTACAAGATCTGGTGGAACGATGGTAATGATTTCGTCTGGTTTTCTCTTAGTTCCCTCCAGCATTGCCTGTACTCGTTCTATGGTTGGAGGGATTAACGGTAAGCCATCGGACCAGCCGCGATCATACATTGCTTCAAACTCGTCCTCAGCTGAAGCGAAGGTAACTTCCCGACTTACTAGTCCAGATCCGTATTTTTTCTGCAACATTCCTTGAAGGTCAGGATCAACACTTAGAGAGCCACATCCCGGGCTATAGGAGCGGATATTCTCTGGCCCTAAGTCTTCAATATTAAGAAAAGCCTTCCATGTATCCTGAGACCAACCGACTGTCCGATCTACTTCGATGCCATCCTGAATTTTTAGAAGTGTTGGAACCGTTTCTATCCGATGGGAAAAACTTACCTCTAGCGATGTGTCATCAGAAGTAATAGGAAGTTTCGGAAATGATGTGTCATCCTGCGTGAAGATAGTCCTCAAGATTTTTGATTCGTAAAGCTGTTCAAGAACGGGGACAATAAGTTCGCATGTTGGGCAGTCTCTTTTGACGAAAACGACAAATCCATCGGCTAATTTAGGTCGACTGTTTCCCATCTAACGGACCCTAGCAGTATCTCTGTTGTCGCATAAATCTCTAGAGCGCCCTTATATTTAAGTATCAGAGCGATGTCATTACCGAAGATCCAGAATTATTCAACGCAAACATATCTGAACCTGCAAAGAATGGGATGTAGGGAGTATCGTCTAGTAAGGAACTAGAATAGAAACCTAGGGGAACAATGAGCGAGAATCACATAGACGCAGCTGAATATCGCACTGTATTGGGAAGATATCCTACAGGGGTTACCCTTGTAAGCGCTATCGACGATGATGGCCCATTTTCTATGGTCATTGGCTCTTTTGGTTCTGTCTCTCTTGATCCACCGTTGGTTCAGTTTATGCCTGGTAAACAATCGGAAACTTGGAAGCGAATCCATGCCACAGGAAGCTACTGTGTCAATGTTCTCGGAGAACATCAGTTAGACCTAAGTAATAGTTTCTTTAATAATAAAGAAGTGGATCCGTTTGAGGCTATTGATTGGGCTGCAGGTCCAACGGGGTCACCGATAATCGCTGGATGTGTAGCTTGGATTGACTGCTCTATAGAGGCAATACATGAAGCAGGCGACCACTATATTGTTGTTGGAGCTGTTGAAGCAATGGGTGAAGACACCTCAGGAAATAAACCTCTTTTGTTCTTAGGCGGAGCCTACGGATCATTTGGAACACTTCCGGAGAACTAGTATGCCGATCTATGCTTTAGGGGATAAAGAACCATCGATAGCTAGTGATGCGTATGTTCATCCAGAGGCAGTAATAATAGGCGAAGTAACTATCGGCTCGGAATCATCTGTATGGCCGTGTGCGGTTCTTCGAGGCGATGATGGAAAAATTATTATAGGAGAACGCAGTAACATCCAAGATGGCGCTGTGATTCACACGACAATTATTTATCCAACAATTGTCGGAAATGATTGCACGATAGGACACCTTGCCCATCTTGAAGGATGCAGAGTGCTCGATGGAGCGCTTATTGGAACTGCATCGGTAGTTTTACACGATGCAGAGATTCAGCAAGGTGCCCTTGTCGGAGCGAACGCTGTCGTTACTGGAGGAACGATCGTTCCTCCAGCTGCAATGGCGCTAGGAATTCCAGCGAAGATAAGAGAAAACATGGCAAACCAAGAAGAGATTTCTCTTGGGGTTGAATCTTATGTAAATCGGGGTAAATGGTTTCGCGAAGAATTACGGCGTATCGATTAAGTGACTAGATTCACAACTCCAATTATCACCTTGGTGCGAAAATAGCGCTAGGTTTGTTACTATCCATAGTAAGAACTTTTAAAGTAAGACGAGGAAATGTCCGCAACTAACACAGACATAGATCTAAGTAAATACCAACTAGGTTGGAGTGACGCCGAAGACTACGTATTCAAACCAAAAAAAGGATTGACCGAAAGTCTTGTCCAAGAAATCTCATGGATGAAAGGTGAGCCCAACTGGATGCGTGATTTTCGTCTCAAGTCTCTAAGACATTTTCAAAATCGCCCCATGCCACATTGGGGTGGAGACATGTCAGAGATCTACTTTGACGATATCTATTACTACATCAAGCCTAGCGAAAGCGTCGTAGATGAATGGGAAGATGTTCCTGAAGCGATCAAAGACACCTATGAGAAACTAGGGATACCAGAGGCAGAAAGAAAGTATCTAGCCGGCGTTACCGCTCAGTACGAATCCGAAGTTGTTTACCACAAAAACCGTGAAGATTTAGAAGCACAAGGTGTAATTTTTTGCGATATGGATACAGCTTTACGCGAATACCCTGAGATCGTCCGAGCATATTTCGGAAAAGTTATCCCACCAAATGATAATAAATTCTCAGCTCTTAATTCAGCAGTATGGTCCGGCGGGTCATTTATTTATGTTCCCGAAGGAGTTGAGGTCGAAATGCCTCTCCAAGCATATTTCCGAATAAACGCTGAGAATATGGGGCAGTTCGAGCGAACCCTTATTATCGCCGATAAAGGATCGAAAGTTCATTACATTGAAGGATGCTCTGCGCCAGTTTATAGCACGGATTCCTTACATTCTGCTGTGGTTGAGATCGTTGTGAAAGAGTCAGCAAGAGTTACATATACAACCATCCAGAACTGGTCTAACAATGTATTCAACCTTGTGACGAAGCGTGCTCGCGTGGAAGCTGAAGGCCACATGGAATGGATTGACGGCAACATTGGAAGTCGTC
>PBMJ01000032.1 GCA_002722525.1 Acidimicrobiaceae bacterium
CATGATATCAATTACATAGCGCTATCAGGTGTGCTTGGAACGATTGGAAGAGAGGGGGAACCTCCAGTCCCTCCAGTAAACCTTGTAGGAGATTTTGGTGGGGGAGGAATGCTCCTAGCTTTGGGAATCTGCGCTGCATTTGTTGAAGTCCAAACAAGTGGGGAAGGTCAGGTTGTAGATGCAGCTATGACTGATGGTTCAGCTCTTTTAGCGACAATGATCCACACGTTTCTTTCTATGGGGGTATGGGGCGATCGTGGGACGAATATGCTTGATACCGGCGCCCCTTTCTACGATGTTTACGAATGTGCTGATGGCGAATACATTTCATTAGGTTCTATCGAGCCGCAGTTCTATGCAGAACTTCTGAGAATAACTGGCCTTGATCAAGAAGAACTTCCGAAACAGATGGATCGATCACAGTGGCCAAAGATGAAGTTGAAGATAGCTGAAACTATTCGCTCCAAGACACGTGACCAGTGGGTTGAACTGATGGAAGGAACTGATGTTTGCTTTGCTCCAGTTCTTTCACCTTCAGAGGCATGTGCCCACCCCCACAATGTCGAACGTGAAACATTTGTTGAGGTAGCTGGGATTAAACAACCTGCACCGGCACCGAGATTCAGTCGAACTCCAGGAGTCATTGATGGGCCGCCACCTCACCCAGGCGAGCACACTGAAGAAGTTTTATCTAGCTGGGGCTTTTCTGAAAATGAAATTCAGAATTTACGAAACATAGATGCTGTAAGGTAAGAATTTCTGTCTTTTGGCTCGACCAACTGCTGTTCAACTCTTGCTTTCAGATTTTCTAGTGCCATGATTGTTGTATGACAGTGATTAAAATTAATGCAATAACAGTTCCTTCAGAACATGGTGAAGAAGTAGCAAGGCGGTTTGCAGACCGAGTTAATTCCGTTGATGATGCTCCAGGGTTTCAAGGTTTTGAACTCCTCCGACCTGATGATGAAAGGAGCCAATGGCTAGTAGTTACGCGATGGGCTGATGATGCATCATTTGAAGCTTGGCGGAACTCAGACCAAGCCGCCCATGCCCATCAGTCGCCATCTGGAGAGAAACCTCCAAAACATCTCGGATTGTCAGCGGAACTTTGGCATTATGTCGTTGAAGTATCCTCTTCAGGAAATACAGGGTGACCCTTCTCCTAACTATTCGTGAGGCTCATACAGCCTTTGCCTTCGTAGTTATTTTCTCAAATGCGCTAGCTGCACTTCTAGCCTTTGTTGTTAATAAAACTGGAGTCTATGGAGGTCGCCCGTTTTGGCTTTATATAGCCTTGGCCCAAACTACGGTCTTTATTCAGGCAATTCTTGGAGTTGCGTTACAGTCCGATGAAAATTTACCGCCGAGAGATTTCCATTATTTGTATGGGTTCTCAATGATTGTTTTTGTGGCTTTGCTTTATGGGTATAAGACACAAGTTGGAGAAAAGCGCTATCTCCTGTATGGGTTTGGGAGTCTTTTTATTATGGGATTGGGAATTCGGGCATTTTTTATCGGGGTTTAGTATGCGGGAGCAATCGCATTACATTAAAGTTCTGATTTTTAACTTCTACTGGCAGACTTAAGTATGGAGAAATTTACTCTAGTAACTGGTGGCACAGGATATATCGGCAGCCATACTTCTGTTGCGTTAATGGAGGCTGGATATCAGGTTGTGATTGTCGATAATCTTGTAAATTCTTCCAAAAAAATCTTGTCCCGAATTGAACAAATTACAGGATCAGCGCCGGTTTTTATTGAAGCAGACCTTCGGGACACTTCGACAATCATCGAAATATTCAGCGATTATCCAATTACTTCAGTTGTCCATTTTGCTGGGCTTAAGGCAGTAGGAGAATCAGTAGAGGAACCAGTTAAATATTATGATAATAATCTTGGTTCAACGCTCAGCCTGCTAGATGCTATGGCCTTATCTGAAGTATCAACGCTAGTTTTCTCATCTTCTGCAACCGTTTATTCATCCTCTGAGATTGCACCATTTGATGAAGCAGCAGAACTCGGTCCGACAAACCCCTATGGGATGTCAAAATATTTTATAGAACAAATACTTTCGGATATTGCCTTAGGAGATGATGAGTGGAGCATCGGTCTTCTTCGTTACTTCAATCCGATTGGAGCTCACCCAACAGGGTTAATTGGAGAAATGCCAACTGGAATTCCAAATAATCTTGTGCCATATATCATGCAGGTTGCATTTGAGAAACTAGAGAAACTCTTCATTTTCGGAGATGACTACGAAACGCCGGATGGAACATGTATTCGGGACTATATTCATGTCGTTGATCTAGCCCGAGGACATTTGGCTGCCCTTCAATTTTTAGAAGATGCAAACGGTAGTCATGTATGGAACCTTGGAACAGGTAAGGGTTCGTCCGTTCTTGAGCTGGTCAAGATGGTAGAGGAAGTTGTCGGAAAGCCTATTCCTAGGGAAGTTGTGGGAAGACGGAGCGGGGATATTCCGGTCGTCTTTGCAGATGTAGAGAAGGCTTTAAATGAGCTTTCTTGGAGAGCGGAGAACACGCTTATGCAAATGTGTGTGGACCATTGGAATTGGCAACGGCAAAATCCTGATGGGTACCAGTAATTTCCTTTAATCCCTAAGAACTCGATCGAGATAAGGGGTTGAGAAGTGGCCATCCGGATCTAGTCTTTCAAGAGCTAATTGAAACTTATTCCATTCAGGATAAAGAGACGACAGGTCTTCGCTGGTTCGGGTATGCATTTTTCCCCAATGCGGTCGTCCGTCATACGTCTTCATAATATTTTCGACCAGCTGGAAATATGGGTCGATGGGTGTGTCTCTGTAAACGTGTACTGCAATGTATCCTGACTCTCGCCCATATGCTGGTGAAAGAGGAATCTCATCAGCTCCGAGCACTCTAACCTCAATCGGGAATGTTATTGGCCGACCCAACTTGTTAGTTGCTTCGCGCACTTTTTGAAAGGCTTCCAAGAGGTAGTTCAACGGTACGGCGTATTCCATTTCTATGAAACGTACCCGACGTTTTGAGCAGAATACCTTATAACTTGGCGCCACATAGGAGATCTTCCTTTCGTGGGAGATTTGTTTTTCTAGCACCTTTTGTGCACGGTTAGGGAAGAATTTCGCGTACTTGTTAATAAGGTCAAACCCACCGTTTGCTATTACCTCATCACTTAAGAAGGCTTTGTATGGGTTTCGGTAGCTTGGTGGATCTTCTGATTTAGAGTTAACTTTTAGTGTTCCGACCTTTGTATGTGGGAACCAAAAAAATTCTGTATGGTCTGATGTTCTAATAGCGTCGGTGAAAAGATCAAGCACATTTTCGATATGAGTTGTTTGCTCGATAGCTCGTAAATGAAATGCAAGGACGCATTGGAGAGTTATCTCTACAATGATTCCTAGCGAGCCAAGACTTACTCTGGCGACTTCAAAGAGCTCCTGATTTTGGGAAGCGGAGCATTCTAGGGTTCCTCCATCTCCGGTAATGATCTTTAATCCAATTACAGCTTGGCTAATTGAGTGATAGTTCAGCCCAGTTCCGTGAGTTCCTGTACTAATTGCGCCTGCTAGACTTTGACAGTCGATATCGCCGAGATTCGGTAGTGCTAACCCAAGAGATTCGAGTTTTTTATTTAAGTCGGAAAGACGTATTCCGGCACCCACGGTTACTTGCAGCTTCTGTGGATCTACCTTGGTAATGGAATTAAAATTACTTAGATCAATCATTATTCCCTCTGTGGGACAGAGCGGGCTGAAACTATGGCCAGCTCCTACCGCACGAACCTTTTTTCTTTTTGCAACTCCAAGGCAAACTAGTTTCGCTACTTCGTCATGGGTGTTTGGACGCGCAAGCTGCTCAGGAGCGCATCTCTGATTTCTACCCCAGTTCACCCATGAATTTCTCATCAAATTCTCCTTCTCTTTGAGGAACTACTACCACCCTCGTAGGTCTACAGGCCACTCATCAATAAGTTTGTTTCCCTCAAACGCCAGCATTCTCTCATGCTTAGCGATTGTCGGGTCGACATGTGCGGGGGAGAGAAATAGGTGGTCGCCGACTTTCCAGCTTACTTTTTCTTGTCCTTTTAGAGGGTATAAGGTCGTATGCTCGTCCGAGCAGAATCCAACAATTCCACCTTCAACCGATGGGTTGCCGTGATCCATTCCAAGCGCTTTCAGTCCGGCATCCACAACAGCCCAGCTACGATCAGGAGAAACCGAAATCACTTTTGAAACTACATAAAGGCACTCCAAAAATGGTAACCCTAGTTTTGCATACTCAGTGTCCATAAATAGGTATGAGCCAGCTTGAATCTCAGTCGCCCAGCTATTTATATCAAAGGTTCCTGTTCCACCAGCTGAAACTATTGGCCCTCCTACATCTGTGTGGGCTTCCAATAGGATCCTCATAGAGTCTTTCACCATTGCAGCCTGGACTTTTCTGTCAGTGGCCATCATCAGGTGCCCTTCATAACCCATTACTCCCCGAACGTTTAATCCTCTGCTTCTTGCATACTTAGCTAGACTTCCAGCATCTGATGCAGCACAACCACACCTCCTCAAACCAACGTTGACATCTACTAAAACGTTGTTTACACCTCCATCAACAGCGGCGTCGATAGTTTCTTTAGAATCAACGGCGATAGTGATTTTGGCTCCTGTTTCTGCGACGGCTCCTAGCCGACGAGCATCCAAGACTTCGTTGGCTAGCAAGAGGTCATCACCCAATCCGGCTGCTGCCATTCCTTCTATCTCCTTGACTGTTGCGCAACAAAAAGCAACATGTCCGGCATTGTGAAGTCGTTTCGCTACAGATGTTGATTTAAACGCCTTTACATGCGGTCGAAGTGCCGTACCCGGTAGGGCACGTGACATCTTTGAAAGATTAGATTCAAATGTCGGTAGATCAACTCTTAAATACGGCGTTGTTTGATGTTCTAAGTCACTCACAGTGCCACCATACATTCATCACGATGACCCTGCATAGAGCTTTAACTAGAGAGGGCATCTCTATCGAGTATTTGGTTGTTTACATAACCTCTGAAATGCCGAGGCTTTCAAAGCCACTCTCGACGTAATTTTTCCTAAACATATCTCTAAGTTTTAACGCCTGTTGATCGTATGCTTCCACGTCTTCCCATGTTGATCTAGGGTCAAGAATCTCATCGGGGACATTAGGACAGCTCATTGGCATACGAAGATTTAGAATTGGTTGAGTTTCTAATTCAGCGTCGTCAAAAACACCTGAAAGTGCAGAGTCCAAAAGAGCACGGGTGTACTTCAAGGACATTCTTTCTCCCACCCCATAGGGGCCTCCACTCCAGCCGGTATTCAATAGAATGCATCGAGTATCGTGCTCCTGCATGCGCTTAGCTAAAAGGCTCGCATACACATGAGGTTTCTGAGACATAAATGGATCTCCGAAACATGCTGAAAAGGTTGCTTGAGGTTCAGTTATGCCAACCTCAGTTCCAGCTAATTTAGAAGTAAATCCAGTTACAAAATGATACATAACTTCCTCAGCGCTGAGAATCGAGACTGGAGGGAGCACGCCAAATGCATCTGCTGTCAACAAGACAATTGTTTCAGGGTGCGGCCCTTTCGCCCCTTCAGCAACTCCAGGGTTGCAGGTTAGTGGATACGCAAATCTTGTATTTTCCGTTCTTGATCCATCATTCAAGTCAAATTCTTGGGGGTTTGTGTCTTCGATAGCTTTTCCGGAAACTGGTGGGACATTTTCGATCAGTGTCCCTTTCATACTGAGGGCTGCAGCAATAACAGGTTCTGCTTCCTTATCTAAATCAATAAGTTTGGCATAACATCCATCTTCAAAATTCGACACACCAGTGTCGGTCCAAACATGCTCATCATCTCCGATAAGTAAGCGTTCTGGGTCGGCTGAAAGAGTTGTCTTCCCTGTGCCGGAAAGGCCAAACAAAATGGCACTGTCCGAATCATCACCAACGTTTGCTGAACAATGCATAGAAAGCTGGCCTTTAGCTGGGAGGACGTAATTCATTACTGTAAACATTGTTTTCTTATTCACTCCGCAATAGTCAGCTGGACCCACTACGAGAGCGACACGTTTTTCAATATCCATAATGACAGCGCGATTAGATTTCGTTCCATCCCTTTTAGGTTCAGCGAGGAATGATGGAACATTTAAGATTGTCCATCCGGATTCCATACGGTCGGAGTCATCTCTTACGCTCTTCGGGAACATAATGTTACAGAAGTAGGCGTGCGTGGCATATTCACCAATAAAGCGGTATGGTTCAGAAAATTCTGGATCCCATCCACAAAAAACATCGGTGACATATAGCGCTGCTTCTTTCTGATTAAGGTGATCCACAACCCTTGGGAGTAGTTCGTCAAACTTTTCCGGAGGAAACTGTGCAAAGCCTTTTTTCCACCAAACTGTGTCTATTACGCTCTCCCTAGCGACTGCAAAAGTATCGGTGACTGGTCGACCCGTGCATGATGGGTCTGTGAAATAAACGAGAGGCCCATCTACACCTAAGGCCGTTTGGAAGGCTTTCTGTTGATTGGAATCTCCATTTGAATCGACTCTTCCTCTGTCATTCTCTATTGCTGCAAAAAATAGCTCGTCTTGGCTAAGGCCATATTTTAGAGAGACAGTATCTAGGCTAAATTGCTCGTGCAATTCTGCTGATAAGTTTCGCTGGGGGTTATTTGTCATTTGCTTCCTCCGGCTGGGATGCCAATTTCAGAACCTATTGCAGGAAATCTGGAGTTCCCATATCAACCTCAGACCCAAGTCGTAAATTTGTCGCAAGCCCGCTATCTTCAAGGTCAAATATGACCCTTTGTCCCTGACGAAGCATCCGAAAGATTGAACCTTCGAGGGCAGTGGGAGCTAGTTCATATTCAATAAAGTCTCTTTCAGACATGACAACACCATCTTTGGTGTTTGGATCATAAGACTTAATTACTCCCTGCATAGAGCTCTCCTATACTCCGGTTGTTACCTTAACGGATCATCCAAGAATATACGATTGGTCCCTAAAGAGACGAACCAAAGAGACTTTCGTTAAATTTTGATGAAATTTTTATTGTAAGTAGATCTATGAGATTTCGCTGCGCTGGCAATCTTGTGAGTAGTATCTGATTTCGTGGATGATTTTCAATACTTTTCCAATACCGACATAAGAAACGTCATTTTTGCATTTCGTGATTCTTTGAAAACCTATTCTGATGTTCTGAATGCCTTAAACGTATATCCAGTTCCAGATGGTGATACGGGAACGAATATGTCTCTGACTCTTGTTTCGGTAACGGATGAACTAGATAGGAGCGGTAACGGAGTATCTTCGCAATGGGAAGCAATCAGTCATGGAAGTTTGATGGGCGCCAGAGGAAACTCAGGGGTGATTCTTTCGCAGATTTTACGCTCATTGTCAGAAAGTTTCGCTTCAGCCAGTCAAATTGATGCGAAGGCTATTTCTATAGCTCTTCAGGCTGCTTCCGATGCGGCCTATGGGTCAGTAATGAGACCGGTTGAAGGCACCATCCTGACTGTGGCTCGAGAAGTAGCTGAGGAGGCGCTAAAGCTCGCTAGCGAAGATATCTCTATGGTTGCTTTCCTTGAAAGAATCGTGTCAGAAGGTGAGTTATCTCTGGAGCGGACTCCAGACCTACTTCCTGTGTTAAAGGAGGCTGGTGTTGTTGATGCTGGTGGTGCGGGCTATGTCTTGCTGCTTTCATCATTTCTTCACGTTGCAGATGGGCGTCCTATTCATTCTCCTGCCGAAGTTCCCGAAAATATTCAAGCCTCTGATCATCTTGCAGCTACAGGTTTAACAGAGGTAGGTGAATTGAGGTATGAAGTTATGTTTTTTCTGGAAGTACCAGATGAAGCTATCGCTGATTTCAAAGAAGATTGGGCTGATCTCGGAGACTCAATAGTTGTTGTCGGCGGAGATGGTCTCTATAACTGCCACATACATACCGACGATATAGGTGGAGCCATTGAAGCAGGCATTCGGCAAGGGACCCCTAATACTATTCGAGTGACCGACCTTCATGAAGAGCTGGGAGATCATCTTGAGACACTTGAAATAGGCGGCGGAAATACAATCTCCGTTACTAATAATTCTGAGTCTGTAACGGCGGTTATTGCGGTCGTTGCGGGAGACGGGGTTCAAGCAATCTTTGATTCATTAGGTGTGAATGCAGTAGTAAGGGGCGGACAGTCAATGAATCCATCTGTTCGTGATCTCATTCAAGCTGCGGAATCAGTTTCGGCTGATCAAATCATTATTCTTCCAAATAACAAAAATATTATTCCTGTGGCTGAGCAGGTTGACGCTCAAGTCGAAAAGACGGTTCAAGTAGTTCCGACCAGAAGTATTCCTGAAGGGTTTGCTTCTCTGCTTGCATTTGACCCCAAAGCAGACGCAGAAAACAATCTAGCGCCTATGAAAAAAGCTGCTGGACAAGTTATGCCAGGAGAGGTCACGCGTGCAGTTCGCGATAGCGAAACAACAGTTGGAAAGGTTGAAGAAGGTGACTGGATAGGGCTTGATCGTGATGGGGTCTGTGTGATTTCGAAATCAATCACAGAAGCTGCAATCGGTTTACTGGACAAACTCCTTGGGTCAGACCACGAATTAGTGACCGTGATTACAGGAGAGGAGAGTGACGATGATCACACAGAGGAAATTTCTAAGTGGATTGAAGAAAATAAACAAGATATTGAAGTCGAAGTCCACTCAGGTGGACAGCCTCTATACCCATACTATTTCGGTGTGGAATAATTTATAGTTAGTTCTTGTCTAGTTGAGGTACTAGGCATTTCATCATTTTTTCGAATTCCCATTCAATATTCTTCGAGATCGGCTAAACCAAATACATGCAACGCGAGACGTCACCACTTACATTGTTGAACCTTGACAACTTGCCTGTCTCACGTCTTAAGGGAGTTGGAGTTAGAAAAGAAGAGGCGCTGAACTCCATAGGTATAGAAACAGTTCTTGATATTTTGTCACATTACCCTCGGAGATACATCGATAGGACGAAAGAGGCAAAGATAGGATCACTCCAAGAGGGTGAAGAAGGAATGGTTCTTGCTGAAGTATTAGATGTTCAAACCATTCGGACCAGAAACAGAAAGAAGATAGTAAAAGTTGAAGTCACTGATGGGACGGGACTTCTTGAAATTACTTTCTTTAACCAGCCATGGAGGGCGCGGCAACTTCAAGAAGAGATGCATGTAGTTATCTTCGGGAAGTTGGATTTATATCGGGGTAAAGGAAGGATGACCAACCCAGTTGTTGATCTAGTCGGAGACAAAACAGGAAGAATTGTTCCGGTATATCAACAGTCGGGAAAGGCTGGTTTAACCACTTGGGAGTTAGGAGCATGGGTTCTAGATGCCTTGCACAAGTGCAGAGTTAGAGGATTTGCGGAGCCCTTACCTGTAAAGATTCGTCGCCAGCATAACTTGGTTGACCGTGCCACGGCATTTATGAATATCCACAACCCAACTACAGTAGGGGAGACTATTGAAGCTCGAAATAGATTAGTGTTCGACGAACTACTCCGGATCCAATTGATTTTAGTTGCAAGAAAGCGAAGTTTCGAAACTACAAGTCATGGGATAGCCCATAATTTCGAAGGGAAATTTGCTGAACTTCTTCTCTCCTCGTTGCCTTTCCAACTCACTAGTGCTCAGATCCGTGTGATAAATGAAATTAAATCTGATCTGCAGTCACAAATGCCAATGCACAGGTTACTTCAGGGTGATGTTGGGTCAGGTAAGACGCTTGTTGCACTTGCTGGGTTGCTTAGCGCAGTTGAAGGTGGGAGGCAAGGAGCCATAATGGCACCGACAGAAGTTCTGGCTGAACAGCACTATTTGGGGATCTCAGACTTAACAGATTCGTTCAAAATCCCTTGTCCTGAGAATCTGATGGGGGAAAGACCCCTTAAAATCGAACTGCTAACCAGTCGGACAAGCCAACGTGATAGAAACAGGATTTGTGCAGGGCTCTCTGAGGGGTCCGTTGACATTGTGATTGGGACACACTCATTGATTCAAGAAGGTGTAGTATTCAGAGATTTGGGGCTTACTGTGATTGATGAACAGCATCGTTTTGGAGTCGATCAACGAGCAGCACTTCGGGCAAAAGCATCCGGGAAGGAAATCCCTGACTTGTTAGTTATGACTGCTACCCCCATCCCAAGAACAGCAGCGATGACCGTCTACGGGGATTTGGACGTTTCCATTCTTGACGAATTACCTCCTGGCCGAACTCCAATATCAACGAAATGGATTGAAGACGATAGTGAAGTTTGGGAAAAAGTCAGAAACCAAATACAGCAAGGGAATCAAGCTTATGTGGTCTGCCCTCTTATCGGAGATAACGAGACAACACAAAAAGCCTCTGTCGAAAAAACGTACGAGCGCTTGGTTGAGGCTGAGCTAAGGGGTTTAAAAGTTGACCTTTTGCATGGCCGTTTGACTGGCCCAGAGAAGCATGAAGTCATGACGGGGTTTAGAGAAGGGAACATAGATGTTCTTATCTCCACGACGGTTATCGAAGTCGGGGTAGACGTTCCAAACGCAACAGTTATGGTCATTCTCGATGCTGAACGTTTTGGTATTGCGCAACTACACCAACTTCGCGGGAGAGTAGGCCGAGGTGACATGGAGTCTTGGTGTTTCCTTGTTAGCCACGTTAGAACTGATGACGTAGTGCAAAGGCTAACTGCTCTTGAATCGTCAACTGATGGATTTGAACTAGCTGAGATTGATCTAGAGATTAGAGGTGAAGGAACGATCATGGGCGTACTCCAAAAGGGTAGAAACGATTTAAGAATCGCTTCCTTACGAAGAGACAAGCAGTGGGTAGAAATCGCGCGAGAAGCGGCTTTGGAGCTTCTCGATCTCCCAAAAGGTGACGGAGATATCTCACTTCTGATCCAAGAAGTAGAGCTTTTGTTCGGGCAAGAAGAAACAGAGTACTTGTTCAAATCGTAATTCTCGCAAGTCTTAAGCTTTTTTCTTAGGTCTTATTCCTCCAGAACAATATCCCACCTATCTAAGCAATCAAGGCACCGGTAGAAAGCCACCATTCCAACGCTCCACCCATCTTCTGGCGGGTAGCTGCCTAGCCGGCACCTTCCACCACAATCAACACAGATGATTTCTTCTGGAATTTCCATTGTCTCCTACATCTTCTTCAGGCTATTGTTGCCCAACATGCGCATCGTATCGGGCATTGCGAAGGGAAGGAGGATCTTTCCTCCTCAAATTGAAGATGTGCGCCCAACCAAAGATCGAGTTCGTGAAGCAGTCTTTAATTCATTAAGAAGCTTCGATCTCATAGATGGTCGCCACTTCTTCGACTTATTCGCTGGGTCAGGGGCACTTGGTTTAGAAGCGATCTCACGAGGAGCAAAGTTTGCTACTTTCGTGGACCGCCGAAAAGTTTGCGTTAAAGTGATCCAAGAAAATATAGAAGCATTGGGATTTGGAGAAGTAACCGATGTGAGGCATTGCGATTATCTTCAAGTTGCATCAACAACTACAAAAAACGACATCGTACTCCTTGACCCACCCTACAATTTTGAAGATTGGGACTACCTTTTGAGCCATTTGTCAGCAGAGGCCGCAGTAATTGAAGCTGAAAACGAGATTGTGTTACCAGAATCTTGGAGATCAATAAAGGTTAAAAAATATGGTTCTACCTTTGTGAACATCGTAGTACCAGCTGACAAACACTGATCCTTTTATGTCTTAAAGGCAAAAGAGTCCTTACATTACATAGTTTTCATAAACAAAGACGTTCGGCTGTTTTAACTCTCTCAAGGGTTGAGTAAAACCTGAGCTAGAATGCATATATGGCGATAGCAATGTATCCAGGTTCATTCGATCCTCTTCACGATGGGCATGTTCATATAGTTGAAGTCGCATCACAGATCTTTGAAAAACTCTATGTTTCTGCGATGTACAATCCATCGAAAGAAGGATTCCTGCCTTTGGCCCAAAGAGAAGAGTTATTAAAGAAGTGTTTCTCGAGATTCGATAATGTAGTAACTATGAGCTCTCCTGATTTAGTTGTGCACGCTGCTGAGAGCGTCTCCGCATCACATCTAGTTAAGGGAATTCGTGGGCCTTCTGACCTAGAAACCGAAATCCAGATGGCGCAAACAAACAAAACTGTCTCTGGTATACAGACACTATTTATTCCTGCCGAACCACAACTATCGTATCTTTCAAGTAGGTTTATCCGCGAGATAGCTTTGCAGGGTGGAGACTTCTCTGGTTTAGTTCCAGATGAAGTTGCAAACTATTTAACAAAGGGGAAATAGCGTGACCGATCTTGAAAATCCAAATATGGGAAATGATGATGTATTTGAACCCGTTACGCCATACCAAATTCCAGAAGTAGAAAGACTTCTTCAAACTCTTATAGATCTTGTGGAGTCAGCCAGACCGGTGCCACTCTCTGCGTCTTCAATGATTAACAAAGAGGAAGTACTTGACATTTTAAAAGATGTGACACTCCGTCTACCGGATGAGATTCGAGCTGCACGGTGGCTACTAAAACAGAGAGAAGATTTTCTCGCTCGAACCCAAAGAGAAGGCGATGAGCTTATGGATTTAGCTCGCGCTCGCGCTGGCCAAATGGTTCAAAGATCAGAAGTTGTTAAAGCTGCAGAAGTCCACGCAAGACGAGTCGTCGAAGCTGCTGAAAGCGAAGCGCAACGTCTGAAACTAGAAACTGAAGACTTCTGTGATCAAAGGCTTGCAAGTTTTGAGGCTCTTCTTAACAGAACCATTCACTTAGTTGCAGATGGAAGGACTAAATTGCAGGGTGATCCGCTTGCAGATCTAGCTGCCGCACACCAACCCCAGACTATAGAAGACGAAAACGGTCCGAGTTTGTACGATCAGGATGAAAGTGGAAGAAACGACTAATCCAGAAACCCCTCTTTGCTTTGATCTTCCGAAATTGTTGAAGAGAGGTGGAACGGCGACGATTCAGATCGATTGGGATTTGGAAGAAGTATCAACAACTTATTCTCAAGCTCACCATCTGGGAGGTGAATTAAGGGCAGAGGCCTCAGGAGATAAAGTCGTTGTAAGTGGAGAACTTAACCTTGGCTGGAGTGGCCCTTGCCGGAGGTGCCTTGAAACGACAAGGGGAGTTGATGAGTTAGCGGTTTCTGAAATCTATGAAACGGACTCCACGGATGGTGAAACATTTGAGATACCACTAAACCAGATCCTCGATTTACGGCCTATGTTGCAAGAGCTAATGCTTCTAGCGCTTCCGTTGACTCCGCTTTGTTCGTATGATTGTCGAGGTCCGATACCTGAGGAATATCCTGCCCGATCTCCAGGTAGTCAGGGCACAGAACAGGATATCGACCCCCCAATTGATCCAAGATGGGAAGCTCTTGGCGCCTTAACTTTCGAACAAAAAGAAGATACCTAAGGAATCTTTGCGATAGCTAATCAGAGAACATTCTCTACTAGGCGCAACGGTTCTCTATTTTTCTCTGTAAATTGGACATACTATGGCAGTCCCAAAAAAGAAAACATCCAAGGCTAAAACTCGAAGCAGACGAAGTTCCGCTTGGAAACTATCCGCCCCAACTTTGAACAAATGTCTCCGTTGCGGAGCAGCCAAACGTCCTCATCATGTTTGTGGAAATTGCGGTTGGTATGATGGGCGCGAAGCGCTGGACCTCAATTAGGAAATACTGGTTCTCAAATGGACCCCAATAGCCTTCCAGTGGCAGTAGATGCAATGGGTGGTGACAACGCACCTTTCGAAATTATAAAGGGCGCGAAATTGGCTATGGAAGCAGGAATACCAGTATTGCTAGTAGGGCATCCTGACGCATTATCGGATATCTCGGATATCCCTACAAAATTTGCTTCCGAAGTAATAGGAATGAGTGAAGACCCAGCAACCGCTGTGCGTAAGAAAAAAGATTCCTCGCTTGTTCGGTCAGCTGAAGCTGTGCGTGATGGTGAGGCTTCGGCAATGATTAGCGCTGGGAACACTGGTGCAACTATGGCTTCCGCCTTACTCAAGATAGGAAGAATTCGAGGAGTTTCGAGACCTGCAATAGCGACTCCAATTCCAGTTCTTGGAAGAGCTAATCCAAACATTCTTTTAGATTCCGGAGCAAATGCTGAATGCAACCCAGAATGGTTGGTTCAATTTGCTGAAATGGGCACAGTCTATGCAAGAGACAGATTCAACACTGACAAGCCAAAGATAGGCCTACTTTCAATTGGAGAGGAGCCTGGGAAGGGGTCTCCTCTGATCAAAGAAGCGTTTGAACTTTTGAATGACCAAGATTGGCAAATGAGATGCTCCGGAGAATTCATTGGGAATGTAGAGGGTAGAGACCTGATGAATCCGGACATCGACGTAATTGTTACCGATGGATTCACAGGAAATGTGGCCTTGAAGGCACTTGAGGGGACTGCGAAGGCTATCGTAGGTGCGCTATTGGAAGTTTTCTCATCAACTCCTGAAGCAAAAGAAGGTGCAAATTTGCTGGCACCTTCACTACTGCCATTGTATGAAACACTCGACCCTGAATCTGTTGGGGGAGCGATACTTCTCGGAATCAAAGGTGTCTCTATGGTTAGCCACGGTTCCTCGGGTCCCAAAGCAATCTTTAATGCAATATCCACAGCATACGAATTATCTATTGATAAGCATGTAGAGCATCTAGAGCAAGTGATCAAACGGTAAAAATTTCTGTACCTAAGAACTCCACGAAACTCCATCTATAGGTAGAATCAAGACAGTTCGAGAATGAAAGATTTATAATGCCCGCAGAAACACATATGCAAGGAGACCCTTTGGGTCGGGATGAAATCCTAAAATTAGTTAAAGACCGTCTTGGGGAGATACTTGAGGTCGAGCCTTCTTCTATCCAAGAAGGAGACTCTTTCCGTGATGATCTTGATGCCGATTCTCTCGCATTGATTGAACTAGTTGAGGCGATTGAAGAAGAGCTCTCTGAGCGGTCAATTGACTTTAGAATCGATGATGAAGATTTGGAAGAGCTAAAAAGCGTCCGTGATGCTGTTGACTACGTCAGTTCGCGGTTAGGTTGACGGTATTGCCACAAGACAAATTCCATGTCTTATCTGACAAACTGCA
>PBMJ01000033.1 GCA_002722525.1 Acidimicrobiaceae bacterium
CCTGCCAAATGCGCTTCTTGATCAAGATGAAAGAGCAATGCCCCTAGCTAAATGTCTTAATGACTACCTAAGCGGCTCAGGAGAATCTGGTTCTCTAGGTGAAATAATCGAAATGGCAGAACCAACTGGAGGATTTTCTTCTGCTGAGCGCCTACAAGACCCGTTTGCCTCAGCTCTATTTCTTCTTGTGTTTCGTCGATCTCTTGTAAGCCAACCCGATTCGTCCACCATTGCATTGTTTCCGAGCTACACCTCAAAGTGGTTTAACGTGCCGGTTGAGGTAAATAGGATGCCTACTACAAATGGAGAAGTGGGTTACGCAGTTCGCTGGCACGGGGACAGGCCAGCGCTGCTTTGGGAAGGAAAAATTAATTCACAAACAACTTTTACTTCACCAGGATTTGATCCAGCTTGGCAAAGTAATGAAGCTCGAGGAGAAGCTCTACTTCCTCAACAAAAGCCAGATGAAATTGCAATTCCTCTTATCTCGTCACCTATCCAAAAGCCGTCAATCACACCAAGACGATCGGAAAAGAGGGATAACTTCACTTAATTCAATCTTACTTGGGTCTGATTAGAGTAACTTTCGAGAATGGGTACTCACAAAGTGCGAAAATCCTTACAGTCCGCACCTCCTAACTTAAAGTATGAAAAATGTCTTTGGCAAGAGGGTATTCGCTATGTAGCAGGAATAGATGAAGTAGGGAAAGGAGCTTGGGCGGGCCCATTAACTATTGTTGCGGCAATTGTTCCTCAAAGGAAAAGAATCTATAAAGTTCGAGATTCGAAACTTCTTAAAGAGCTAGAACGCGAATCTCTTTTTCCTAAAATTAGCGAGTGGTGCGTAACGTGGGCCGTTGGGCATGCATCAAACGACGAATGCGATGAATTAGGCATGTCTGAATCTCAGAAGCTTGCCGCGAGACGAGCGATTGAAGGCCTATCTTTAACTCCTGAGCATTATCTAATAGATGGTAAGTGGGATTTTGTAGGGCACGCTGTTGGGTCAACTAAAGTAACAAAAATTGTTAAAGGAGATACAAAGTGTCTTTCAATATCTTCCGCTTCGATTCTCGCAAAAGTTGTCCGAGATCGTATGATGCGAAACTACGACAAACAGTATCCAAATTATAAATTTGCTAGTAATAAAGGGTACCCCTCCCCAGAACACATAGAAGCCCTGCACCAGTGGGGGCCAACTAACATCCATAGAAAGTCATGGGCCTTCATGGACGAACTCAAATCACACGGAATTCCAAGGATCGTTCGACCTAACCCTCAAGGAACTTTATTTCCTTAAATCCTCAAATTATGTTTTTTTACACAATTTGCGTATATCTAGCAACTTTGGCCTTCTGGGCAGTACGATCATGTTCTTATGGGACAACCTGTGACTGTTATACAAAAATCTTCTTCAAAGCCTGGTGTTCAGCGTTATGAAATTAACCGGAGTATTACCGGAATGGATCATGAGCGATATGAAGCATCGGATGAAATACTTGGCGAACGACCTCCCGACACATTAGCAAAAGCTATCTTTGAACTTGGAGGCGTAGATAAAATTACAATGAATAGTAACGTCATAACCATTGATTCGGGAAAGGGCGGAGTGAACCCTAACCAAGTAATGGCAATTATCGTGGATATGTTTACCTATTACCTTCCGGGCGTGGAAGTACCCAGCTTCGAAAATAATGGCGATTAGGACTACGGGCTGTTGATTAATTTCCTGCCACGTCGCTACAATTCAAAATAAATTCAAGGGGATCATATGTCAATCGCACGGATAACTGAAGTTATTTCTTCTTCTCCCATAAGTTTCGATGATGCAACGAAACGCGGTGTAGAGCGAGCAGCTAGCACTCTTGATAATGTCAAAGGAGCTTGGGTTCAAGACCAAAAAGTAATTGTTGAGAATGGAACTATTACTGAATATAGGGTCACACTGAAAATAACCTTTGTCCTAAACGACTGACACCATTTCGATAATTCGCCAAACCTATAGAGCTGCGATCCTCATCGGAAGTTTTGAAGGTGAATTTTTATTGCAAGCTACTTTTAGTACCAGAATGGTTTGCTTCTTGAACTGTTTGAGAACCCATATCGACAAAACGGTGGTTCCTGTCAGCAATTGTTTCACCAGCGGCATCAACAACCAACACAGCACCGGTGGTAAAACTAGCTTCATCAGAAGCAAGGTACAGCACAGCGTTTGCTATATCTTCGGGTCTTCCAGCGCGCCGTAGAGGGTTGTGGGCGCCAATAATGGTTGAAGCTTTTTCAAGATTCTCATGATCTCCGGTCACAAGTCTCGCTGTTAAGCCAGAGATTGTTCCTCCAGGTGCAATGACGTTCACTCGAATTCCATGTGGGCCTAGTTCAGTCGCAACAGACTGTGAAAGCCCTACAACTCCATGCTTAGCTGCTGTATATACATGTGGGCCAAGTCCAGCTCGCACACCGGCCGTTGAGGCAGTGTTAATAATTGACCCAGAACCTTGTTGAATCATGACTCTTGCCGCATGCTTGATTCCATAAAAGACGCTGTTCAGAAGTACGTCTATCGTTCTAAGCCACCCGTCGCCGTCTATCTCGCTAATCGGCCCAACTGAACCCAGTATTCCAGCATTATTGAACATAATGTCAAGGCTCCCGAATTCAGATACAGCGAACTTAACAGCTTCCTCTACTTGGGTTTCTTCCGCTACGTCTGCACAAAACGCGGCAGCGTTCTCACCCAGTTCATCAGCAATTTCCGCAGCCAAGTCGTCTTGAATATCTGCAATTACGCACTTCGCTCCTTCCGCAATGAAGCGACGGGCAGTACCTTCCCCGATTCCGCTTGCCCCTCCTGTGATAACAGCTACTTTATTTTCTAATCTTCCGCTCACACCTTCTCCCTCTGTTGAAGATTCAAAAGCGATATTTGCCTATCTTTATACTCAAGAAACGATCTTAGTCTTGAGATTTAAATGAGGAAAACCCAGCCTTTGTTCGCTGTGATGAAAATCCCAGTCAAAAATGGGAGTCGCCTCAAGAACAGCTACGAATGAAATGTCGAGAAGTATTAGAATTTAAGGTAGGAGTTCAGGAGTAAGAACGGCTATCTTGTCAGGGTGTCAAAAGAACTTCGCTTATTAACAATTCACGCTCATCCGGATGATGAATCATCGAAAGGGGCAGGAACTGTAGCGCTTTATGCTGACTTAGGAGTTGGAACGACGCTAGTTTGTTGCACTGGGGGTGAAGAAGGAGATATCTTAAACCCAGCTATGGATCGTCCAGAGGTTCGATCGAACATCGCTTCAATACGGAAAGAAGAATTAGGTAAGGCTGCAAAGATTATTGGATATGACACTGTTTACTATCTGGGCTATAGGGATTCCGGAATGGAAGACTCTGAAGCTAATGCACACCCGGATTGTTTCGCTATGGCGCCTTTAGATGAAGCCGTTGAACGTCTAGTAAGGATAATTAGAACCGAGCGGCCTCACGTTATCGTTACTTATCCCGACGACCAACAAGGCTATCGGCATCCCGATCACCTAAGAGTTTTCGATATAAGTATTCCAGCTTGGGAAGCAGCTGGTGATCCCAACCTGTTTCCGGAAGCAGGGGATCCATGGCAGCCTTTAAAGCTTTACTACACGACTTGGAGCCGCAAGAGAATCGAGGCTTTGCATAAAGTTTTTCTCGATTTAGGTCTTGAATCGCCTTTCAATGAGGACTGGTTTAAACGACCCTCTCAGGATCACAGAATTACAACAAAGATTGACGTATCGCAGTATGGGCAAATACGAAATGATGCACTTTTAGCCCACGCCACACAGGTTGACCCCGAATCAACATTTTGGTTTGGACTTCCTTCTGGGGCAGCAGCTGAGGCTTACCCTTGGGACGATTATGTGCTTGCATTTAGCCGTGTAGGTAAAATTGCTGAAGAGGATGACTTGTTTGTGGGGATTAGTGAATCCGAAGAAAGCGAAATCAATGGCTGACTTTCTATCTGATGAGTGGGTTGAGTCATTACAGAACCTTGGAAGTAAATTGCCAAAGATTCAGGGCGTATCAGTTTCATGCCAGTACGAGATTTCGGGGACTCCAGACGGAAAAATACGGTATTACATAGTTTGGAAAGATGGGAAAGTATCCGACGTTTCCAAAGGAAAGATGGACCACCCAGAGTGCCGATTTACTACGAAATATGAAGATGCTAAAGAAATCCTTTTTGGCAAAGTTAGCGCCGAAGAAGCATTTATGCGGGGTGATCTTAAGATCGAAGGAGATTACAAAAAGTTCCTAGTTGATTTACACGACTGGAGACATTCCCTTGAATACAGGAAGTTGTGGGAGGATCTAGAGTCCAGCTAGTTGTTTATGGCAATCACTAAGCGGCGGTATTATTATCCCATAGAAAAGGTCGAGTTTGGTCAAGCGCCTTCCGACAAGCAGCTATTCCACGCTTTGCCCGTTCTTTGTCTAAATCGGTTAATTCCCAATTTTTCGGCTGTGAATATACGAGATGTAGTTGTTGGTTCATACCTCAATTATGTTTGAGGGGTATGACATTTGCGCATTAGCGCCTTCTCCGGTAGTAAAATCTAATCCACTTAGCACTCGTCAGGGCCACACCCTTACTAGTACGATAAAGGCAATAATAGATGGGAGAAGGTAATGTCAATCAGTAAAGTTGGGGTTGTAGGCGGCGGAACTATGGGCTCAGGAATAGCAGAAGTTTCGGCCAAATCTGGCTGTGACACAATCGTGGTAGAGGTTGATGCTTCTTTAGCTGAACTCGCTCAACAAAAACTAGAGCAAAGTACTGAAAAAGCCGTTGCAAGAGAAAAAATGACTGAAGAAGATAGGGACAATCTTCTCTCGAAACTCTCATTTACTACCGAATATTCAGAGTTAGCTGACAGGGATCTTGTTATCGAAGCCGTCATAGAGTCACCAGAAATAAAAGCAAAAGTATTCTCTACTCTTGACGAGATCGTTCAGCCCGATGGAATCTTGGCTTCAAACACTTCATCGATATCAATAGGAGAGATCGCAACAGCAACTTCAAGGGGTGAGAAGGTCTTGGGAATGCATTTCTTCAACCCCGCTACCGTTCAGCCACTAGTTGAATTAATTACTTCAGAGGTAACTTCTGAAAATACTTTGAAGATTGTAGAAAGCTTCACAAGGGACATGCTAGGAAAGCACCCTATTACAACTATAGATCGTGCTGGTTTTGTCGTTAATCGGTTACTAGTCCCTTACTTACTTCAGGCAATGCACATGTATGATCGCGGCCAAGCGTCCAAGGAAGACATAGATGCGGGTATGAAGTTTGGTTGCGCTCACCCACAAGGACCCCTTGAACTCTCAGACCTTATCGGGTTAGACACTCTTCTTCTCGTAGCTGAGGTCCTATATGAAGAGTTCAAAGAACCAACGTACTCTCCGCCCCCAATCCTTCGAAGGTTAGTAACTGCTGGGCATTTAGGAAGAAAAACAGGACAGGGATTCTACGCTTATGAGTAAATTGGATTCCGGCAATTACGCCATGACGATTCCACTGCCGACCTCGCTAAGCGATCAAGGCCCCAGCTTACGCGAGTTGGTCGATTTAGGTTACAAAGAAGTTTGGTCTTCCGAAGCAAATGGAGCTGATGCTTTCTTGCCGTTGGCACTTGCCGCGGTCCATGCTCCTGAACTTAGGCTTGGTACTGCAATTGTCCCTGCCTTCACTCGAGGTCCCGCTCTTCTAGCACAGTCAGTAGCAACCATTGCTTCGATAGCTCCGGGTCGATTCGCATTTGGAGTTGGTTCATCGTCAAATGTAATCGTCGAACAATGGAATGGAATTCCATTTACCGACCCATACAAAAAAACCCGTGATGTGGTTCGTTTCCTAAAACAAGCACTAACGGGCGAAAAAGTATCTGAAGATTATGAAACATTTAATATAAAAGGATTTCGTCTAGGGATGGAACCGCCCAAGGAAAATGTTCCCATCCTCATAGCAGCCCTTCGTGAGGGAATGCTCCGACTAGCTGGACGTGAAGGAGATGGAGCGATTATCAATTGGCTTTCAGCAGAAGATGTAAAGACAGTCTCAGAAATTGTTCATAGCCAAGGTGATGGGAAAGAAATTGTCGCACGTATTTTTGTATGCCCAAATCCAGATACTGATACAGTTCGAAGGGAAGCAAAGCGTGCTATCGCCGCATACCTCAACGTTCCTGTGTACAGGGCTTTCCACGAATGGTTAGGAAGAACTGAGCGACTTCAAGAGCATTGGGACCTCTGGGACCAGGGTGAACGAGCAAACTCGCTCGAGGCGATGCCAGATAGCGTCGTAGACGAACTCATTGTCCACGGAACCCCTGATGAATGCAGGAACCACATTGATCGATACTTGGAGAATGGCGTCAACACAGCGGCGCTGATGGTGATGCCTTTTGGGGGAATAGATCCTTCTCGAGCGATTCACGACTTAGCTCCAAGATAGACTTATAAATAATGTGCATAGGAAGCCCAAAAGGTGGGATACTAAAGAAGTAGGAAAAATTATCCTGGCGGAGAAAAATGACAGATACAAATGAACGAATAAATGAAGCGTTTAACCTGATCGACTCGGAACTTTCGAGGTTGCAAAGTCGAGAGGTCGTTTCAGCTATAGAAGCAAGCGACCTACTGTTAGATCTTCGACTGCTAATTATGCAGATAGAACCCGTTGAAGATCCTGTCTCAATATCAAGCTAGAGCTATCCAACTTCTCTGCGCTGTTCATTAAGGAACTACAAGCTTTGAATTGACCGAACTAGTTTTGAAAAAAACCAGCCAACCAAAGCTCCTGCGATTACATCTGACGCATGATGTGCTCTAACGTGCAGACGGCTAGTTGCTACTACTGCAGCGATTATCTTAAAAAGAGGCGCAGCAGAGCTACTTTCCGAAAGCAGTGATGCTGCTAGGACAGCTGAACTTGCATGGCCGCTAGGGAAACTAGATGTAGCGGGCTGCCTTAGTTTATGCGGGTGAGTACTTGAGCCCATCTCGGGACGGCTTCTTCGAAAAAGGCGCTTTATTCCCTGATTTACGATTATCGACTCTATACCAATTAAAACAGCGAGCCGAACTACTGATCGTTTTCTGTTAGGGTTTAAGATTTTTTGAGTCAGGTTCAGAATATGCCAGATAACACTAAAATCGCCTACTGAAGAAGCCACATAGAAAAGTCGATTAAGACCCTCAGAAGACCTCAGCAGTTCCCATCCCGTATCTACTGCAGAGTCAAAGTCATCAACTTTTTGGGGAAGGTTTAATAGAATTGGATCATCCATCAATCTGTTCCAATCACTATTTGAGTGATTTCTTCAGGCCCTGTCGATTTTATCGAGCTTTGTTGGTATGCCCCATCTAGGTTGAACATATTTGAACTCCATCTCTTAGGAGTTAATGCTAGAGCACGTGGATAGTCTTCAAACATCCATCGTGCGAAATTTCGTCGGGTCCAATCATTGTAATCGGCAAGTTTTAGAGCTATCTCAGTAGTTTCTGAATTCTCTAGAAGCTTTTGCAGCCGCCGAGCGAACTGGTGATCATGTCCTAATGCAGCTGCTATAGCTTTCTTATAAATCGCCTCTGCTTGTTGAGGTTTGAAGGGGCCAGATTTTATAATAGAGAGTGCCGATGATCTACCTGTTCTTAAGGCTTGTGCAATACCCTCTCCTGTCATAGGGTCGGCTGCTCCAATTGCATCTCCAACGAAATGCACTCTTCCTTTGGAAGGCAGCAGTTCCATTAACCTAGAAGGGATAGGCCATGCCTTTCGGTTCCCCTCTGGAATGGCATTAGGTCCGATTACATCACGGATATGTGGACGTTCCAACAAGTTATTCCAGAGTTTCCCTAGGTCGCCTATTTCGTAATGTGATCCCCGTAACACTCCGAATCCGATATTCGCCCTCTGTCCAGGCAAAGGAAAAAGCCACATATATCCAGGAAGTAAATCAGGCTCAAACCAGACTCGAAGGTGTTGCGCTTCCGGTCCAGTCTGAGAGAAGTATTGACGGAAAGCATGCCAGTCTCCTCTGTAGTTGTTTATTCCTACACCAAGAGCTTTACGTACTGAAGACCACATCCCATCGGCAGCAATAACGTAGCGAGCTTGAATTTTTCTACCAGTCGAAGTCGTTACCTCTACGTGATTGTCTAACTCTCTAAGCCTTTCAAATCGGACTGGGGTTTGGATAGATGTTCCCGCATCGCGAGCTAAGTCAAGTAATCGTTCGTCTAGTTCTATGCGCGGAACGATTGCGGCGTATTGTCCTCTCCTGTGAGGGAGTGGGAGTTCAATAGTATTCCTGTTAGGAGAATGAATTACAACGTTCATAATCTCATTCCAATTTTTAACGGTTGAAGGTTTGAGCCCCATACTTTCGAGTATGCGAAGAGCATCTGTAGTTAGCCCATCTCCGCAACATTTATCGCGAGGGAAGTTTGCCTTATCGATTATTGTCACGTTGCGGCCTGATCTTACAAGCTCGATTGCTGCCGCGCATCCTGCAGGACCTCCGCCTATAACTAGAATCTCTGTCTCGAGAAATTTATCCACACTTTGAGCGTATCCTCATAAACCCAAGAACAAGAATTTAAAGGGTCCTATGGTTCAGGTGTTGGTGTCGGCTCCGGTTCAGGTGTTGGTGTCGGCTCCGGTTCAGGTGTTGGTGTCGGCTCCGGTTCAGGATCGGGTTCTGGGGCTATCTCGATTGACGGCTCAGAGTCTTCGCTATCACCTTCTGAGTTAGTAGCTATTACTATGAACGTGTAGGGGACACCGTTATCCAAGCCACTTATTACACACGTCAACTCAACAGTTGTGCATGTATTTCCGCCTGGGATTGCTGTAGCCGTATACGAAGTTATAGGAAAATACTCGGTTATATCAAAGTTTCCTTCAGGTTCTGGAATATCCCAGAAGATAGTTACCTGAGTATCTCCTGCTTGTACCCCTATATTTCTTGGTGGATCTGGAGGTCTTGGGTAAGTTGGTTCTCCGTTGCACCCGATCCCATTTTCAGGTTGGTATTTCGCCGAAAAAGTATCTAATTCTTCTGATCCATCAGGAAGCAGTCTTCGTCTAGTTGTTTGGATAATTTCGCATTGGTCAGACATTGATGATCGTTGGCCAGATACTTCAGTGTCAGCGTATTTTGTTGAGTAAAGACTGACAGTTAGAGATGTCGAGGTCCATGTTGGCCACACGAGGATTGGGAATGGGGAGATATTTCTGACTTCTAAATTAGGGCTGGGCCATGAGATCGTTGACTCAATACCTTTTCGTCCTTCGAAGTCTGCGTATCTAGAGAACCATATTGTGTGAGGAAAGTATTGCACAATATCGAGTCCCCCATAGAATGCTGCTTGGAAGAATGTCGTAGCAAACTGAGAAATTCCTCCTCCGACATCTTCGGTTAATTCTCCATTGGCGATTACTCCCGCTTCTACAAAACCTTTAGCTTTTGTTCTTTTGCCAACAGCCTCGTTAAGGGAAAGAGAGTCGCCAGGCCCAATAATTGTTCCTTGAATAAGTTCCGCAAATTTTTGAATATTTGTGACCCGGTCTTGGCAGCATGGATGGGGTGTAGTTGCTTCGGATATTAACTCCGATACGCCATACGCTATCAATAGTTCATCCATCCCATCTGTGATGTCAATAAGTTGGAGATTTACTGAACTAGCGCCATTGAGTATTGACTCATAGATCAAGTCAACAGAGTCTTCAGCGCAGCAAGCTTTTGCAGAGAGATTAACGATACTAAGTTCCCCATCATTCACGATAATTTCTGGCAATTCGTTTTTATCTGCGACAACGCCACCAAGTTGATCTCCAATAGCTCCTCTTACCAAAGGCTTGTTCAGCACCCAACTTGGTTGTTCGTCTTCTAATGAAAAGATAAGCCAATTTCTAACTTCTTCAGGAGAAAAGGTGTGGGTCCTCTCACCGACAATAATCGTTAGTCCAGATTTCGTTAGATCATTGACAATTTCGGCAAAATCTGCTGCTTCGGAATCGCTTACTACTGGACGTATTTCTGTGAAGTCTGCGTTTACGACTATTGGGCTAGCTCCAGTTGCAGCAGCAAGAAAGATCGAATTTCTAATTGCCTCTTCGTTAAAAATTTGTGCTGGAATTCCGTTGACGTATTTGACTTGACCGTTTTCTACTTTCCAAACGGGTTCGATAGCCTCGGATGTATTGCTGGAAGGATTTATGGGGAGTTTAAATTTCTGGTCTTTTCTCAACTGGACAGCGATCGGAGAAGATCGCTCAGCGAAAAGGTTTTTTACCCAGTGGAAAGGTTCGACAACGAGTGGGACATCACCTAGTTCCAGTATTTTTTTGAAAGTCTCTTCAATATGTACTGTGATACCTACTTCGCCAGTTGTTGTCTGTATATCTCCTAAGTCCGATTTAATAATTACTGGAGTTGAGGCATAGCTCGTAGCTATCGAAAGCAGTACATCGGAAAGTTCAGATGGGTTCATACCGCCTACATCTTGACCTATTACGGTGATGCCTCTACCAATTTTGTTTTTGTTAATCGCTCGGTCGATACTCCAGATTGCAAGCCAGAGAGTCAGGATCATCATAAACGCAGTTGTAATTAATGCCACTCTTGAGATTGGTATGCGTTCAGACGTCGAAGATCTCTTCGCCCGCTTAGGGCGATAAGTTTGCGAAGAATTGGACGATGAATCGATCTCCTCAGAATAATGGAGAACAGATCGCTCGCTATGTCACCGGCATGTGTTTTCTTCCTGGCGTGAATTAGTCCGCCTAGAACAGTCGAAGAATATCCGACTCTATTCCCTGTAATTGCTCGTAATCAATTTCAACCCAGCCTATTTCTCGATCCTTCGCTAATGTCTTTGCCTGAGGAGTTATCTCTTGTGCGACGAATATGCCCCTAACTGGTCGCAGCTTCGGATCACGATTTAAGTAATCGAGGTATCGTGTAAGCTGCTCAACTCCATCGATGCCCCCTCGTCTTTTAATCTCAATAGCGACAGCTTTGCTGTCCTTATCGCGACAGAGCATATCAACGGGGCCAATATCAGTTGGAAACTCTCTTCGGGTTAAAGATAGACCTTCCTCAATCTCTTCGGGATTTTCAGCGAGAAGGAGCTGTAGGTGGTCTTCAACACCATCTTTTTGCAAACCCGGATCCTCTCCCAGGTCAAAGCTGGTGTCATATAAAATCTCTTCGATGCTTATAGTTAGACGTTCGCCTTTAGGGTTTGAGATAACCCATGAGCTCTCAGCTTCTTCGATTCTATTAGGGGCGTTCATCCACATGAGCGGCTTATAGGCACCCCGAGTGCCCGAATGAACGGCGACGCATCCATCTGCCTTTGTCATGATGAGTCTTTTAGCAGTTGGCAAAGTTGCTTTCAGTCTTCCTTTGTAATCAACTGAGCATGTAGCTATGACCAAACGCATTCTCAGGACTCTACACCTGAAAATTCATCTGAGTAATGTTAGGACGGGATCTACTAGCTCTTTTCTGCAAATAAGGAGATCTGGCACGTGGAGATCTTTTTGGTTATAGCGCAAAGGAGTTCCGTCCAGCCTTGAGGCATGGATTCCTGATGCTAGTGCTACAGCGACGGGTGCGCAGCTATCCCATTCATATTGGCCTCCAGCGTGAACATATATATCGGCAGTGCCATTGATGACTGCCATGGATTTTGCTCCAGCAGACCCCATTCGCAACAGCTCTCCATCCATCTCCTTCGATAGGAATTCAGCGACTGGAACTGCTCTTGTCCGACTGTAGACGATCTTGATCGGGCCGGAAGATAATGGGGTTTGGGGTGGATCAAGAGTGCTGTATGTTTTTCCGAAATTTGGAAGTGCAACCGCGCCTACTTCAGGCATTCCGAAGTTTGAAAGCGCCACATGTACAGCCCAATCAGTTCTCCCTTTAACGCAGTACTCTCGAGTTCCATCTAGAGGGTCGATAATCCATACTCGGTCTTTGCTGATCCTGCTGGGGTCCTCATTTGCTTCCTCCGAAAGGATCATATCGTCGGGAAACTGATCAGATATTAATTTAACGAGAAGTTCATGAGACTGGATGTCACCGTATGCCCCTAGATCAAGGTTGGAAGAATCCAAATTGTGGTTACCGGCACGGATTTCTAGTAGTAATTTTCCTGCTTCGGTCGCAGCGTAGCTTGCAAATTCATGATCCAGTTGAGATATTTTTGCCATTAGCTGTCGCGGCGTTTCCTTAATTCTTTTGAATGTTGTTCTAGACGTTTTCTCTGGTCTTTTGAAAGGCTTTCGACTCCATCTTCAGCCACTTGGTCTAAGATTTGGTCAATCTCTTTTTCCGTGTGCCGATCGCGAAATTCAGTAACTGCCCGTAGATGGTTCTTTTTGAATCGTCTCTGACGTTTAGGGCGCTGGCGTGATTCTCTTCTAGCATTTCCGCTAATTGGTATTGCTGGAATCCAATGCAGATCCGCTGCATATCCCAGTGAACGCATCCCGACGAGAGCTGTGATGGCTACGCTAAGTAATGTTAGAGCATGCAGTCCCGATCGCATTTGAAGAGCGTCAAGGAACTGGAGGCCAACAATGACAGTTACGATTCCCCAGGCAGGAATGCCCGGCCAAAATCGCGCAAAGGGAAATTGAGCGGCAAAAGCAATCAGCACACCAAGTTCGACGAAGCGTAATCCATAAATAAATGCAGGTGAAGAATTTGAGATACTGGCAAGTGTGACCACGACAGCAGGGATAACTGTGAAAGCTAAGAGCAGATAAAGAAAAGTCCTTCTTCCCATTAGGTTCTCTAATTGGTTACCAAGCATATAGAGAATAAAAAACAAGAAAATAGTCCAGAAACTAGCTTGATTGACTAGCGGCCAGGTGATCAGTCTCCAGATTTCACCATCTTGGACCCTTTGTGGATCGAGCAGCAGCTTTAAGCTTATTTCATGGCTTCTTCCCTCAATAGCCCACACAAAGACAGAAATGATTCCTAAGCCGATTAGGCCTACTGTCGTTGTGATGTCGATTTGCCCTATTCGAAACCACGGGTCGTTTCCTCGGGACCATGGGCTGGTGTAGGAGTATCTTCCTGGCATATTAAATAACTTACTCGCTCTATTCTTGATTTTGATTATGGGTCTATCGTTTCACGCCGGCGCGTGTTATTGCTACTTGCTGTGCAAGATTTTCTAAGGAGTTGTCTAGAGGGGTGAGGGTGGGCATCTTTCCTGTTTTGTGTTCAATCGCCCATGAAAGAAGTTTGTCCGCTAGCCAGGGGTTTTTGGGCAAGATAGGTCCGTGCATGTATGTGCCGATTGCTCTTCGTTGGACAGCTCCTTCGGTTCTATCTATGCCATTATTTCCATGGCCCTTAAGTACTGAACCAAGTGGAGTGGCATCAGGGCCTAGAAATGTTCTTCCTGCATGGTTTTCATAACCGACAACTTTGCAGGTATCTCCGTTGAGTTCTGCTTCTAGGACAAGGTCTCCGATGAGCCGATTTTTTCCTGCAGAAGTGTCTAAATCAAGGATCCCAACGCCGGGGATCCTTCGGCCTTCGGAGTCTGTGTATCCTGCGCCAGCAAGCTGGATTCCTCCACATACCCATAGAAAAACCATGCCGTCTTTAGCTGCAGAGTGTAATGCTGCAGATTTTTTTTGAAGGTCGTACGCGACGATCATTTGATCTCTATCTTGGCCACCCCCTAGGTAGCAAAGATCGAAGTTGGTGGGAGTGAAGTCATCTCCAGTGCTTATTGGAGTTATCGAGGATGAGTACCCTCGCCATTCAAGTCGCTTCTGTATAACAGCGATATTTCCACGGTCGCCGTAGATGTTCATTTCCTTTGGGTAGAGGTGGCAGATTCGTATTTCTGTCATTTTTCCTCCCAAAAAGAGTGGGTTGCTCCTATTTTGTTAAGTCCTGCTCGTAAATCAAGCATTGACGTATACGTCGGTAAGGCGATAGCCCTTCCGTCTGTTTTGATAGTACTTTTTAAGTGCTCTAGAAGCTCTTGTATTGATGGGGCGACATGCATGCTTGTAGCTGGGAATCCTGAATAGTGAAAACGAAGGGCAAGGTCGTAAGCTCGGTCTCCGCTAATGGTTAGAGATGAAATGCGGTCAAGGATCATTTCATAGTCAACGTCCCAGATCCAACTAACATCTTTTCCATCAGCAGTCCTATCGTTCAGGAGGATAGCAAGGTGCATGTTTCCTTCTTCTAGGAGAAGGGTTTTAAGATTTTGGTTTGCTCCTGCGGGGTTTTTTGCAAGCATTATCATGAGTTCGATTCCATCGAAGTTGATGATTTCATTTCTTCCGAAGGCGGCTGAAATTGTCGAGAGGCCTTTTTGGATCTTTGTCGTTGAGATATCGATCGTAGAGCAGGTGGCGTATGCGGTCAGGGCGTTATAGACGTTATGGATCCCGGCAAGGGGTATTTGAATTTCTAGTGAATCTTTTTTGGATGCTGCGATGAACTCAGATCCGTTAAGCCCCTTAAGGTTAATTTTGTCACCTGTAAAAGAAGGGTTTGGTCTGCGGAATCCGCAATTCTGGCATTCCCAGTGGCCAAGGTGACCTATGGTGACTTGTTTGAAATTGAGAGGACTGTCGCATTTCTGGCAATGGAGTGAATCAGCTGCGTGGGGAATGGTTTCGCTTCCATAGTCGGTTAGCTCGAGTCCTAAGAATTCAACGTTTTGATGGAGCGACCCGAGGTAGGCGAGGGCGGGGTCGTCTGCGTTGATTATGAGTTTTGTAGTTTCCGGGAGAGATTCGATCATTTCCTTCCATTTTTGGATAGTTGTTTCTAGTTCCCCGTATCGGTCAAGTTGGTCGCGGAAAAGGTTCATTAAGACAAGGACGGTAGGTCGTATTTGCGGAATAAGGTCAGGTAGTGCCGCCTCATCGATTTCGAAAATTCCGAATCTCTCATCTGGGTTTCGTTGGAGTAATGCCGTAGCGATTCCGCTTGAAAGGTTGGCTCCAGAGGTATTGGCTACAAATGAAATTTCAGACTCATGAGCAGCATGGCTTACCATTCTGGCAGTGGTTGTTTTCCCGTTTGTTGCTGAGATGATTATAATTTCTTCAAGTTCTTGTGCCATTTCCTGAAGAGCGCGAGGTCGTAACTTCAGGAGAATCATTCCCGGTATAGTAGTTCCTCCTCCAAAGCCCAGCGCACGGGAAATCCATCCTGCTGCTTTGGCTAGGGAAAGTGCGATGTTGCTCATGTAGCTATGTTAGATGCCAATTTGCGGCGATTGAAGACAGTAGCAGATGTGTGAAGCTAGGAGATTGCTAGCAGCCTGAATTGTCAAGCGATCCGTCGGCCCAAATAGTTCCGCATTTCTCTGTTCGCCTATCGATTAGGCCCTCCACAGATGCCCCAGTCAGGTTCGCTGAGCTAAGGTTCGTTCCTATCATTACCGCAGTATTTAGGTCGGCTTGTGTCAGATCAGCGTGTGTGAGGTTTGTTTCAAAGAAAACTGTTGCTGGGGCTCGGACTTGAGTCAAGGTTGCGGCTGATAGATTGGTATGAGCAAGGGATGCGCCACTAAGGTCAGCTCCAGTCAATTTTGCACCGACGAGAAGAGCTCCATCAAGAATTGTTCCGCTAAGGTTAGCTCCTCTCAGATTTATTCCGGGAGCTACTATGGCTGACAAGTCTTGGCCAGAAAGATCAGCCCCGCTGCAGTCAGCGTTAACTTCGAGAACACAATCTCCTCCGCTCGGAGTTTCATTACTTTGGCTTTCCTGGGTGCTAGCACTATCACCGGTAGCGTTTTCAGAAGAACTCTCAGCATTTGGTCCTTTGTCTTCCCCACCTCCACCACCACAGGCACCAACAAAAAGTAAGCACGATGCAGTGGCAATCGCAAAGATCCTGAAAGGAGAGAACTTCCTATTAGGGCTGGTCATTATGGGTCTAGTAGGAGAATTCATAGATTTCCCCATCAATTTCGACGGTAACTCCGGTTGCCCCAGTAACTGCCGTTGCGCTCACCCCGTCATAGTCTACGGTGAAGGTCATTCCATCTTCCGAGATCGTTGCGGATCCGGCTCCAGAAGTGTTAATAATCGTTTCTCCAAGTTCGTAGAAGATATCGTTCACACCGGTTACTCCGGTAGCGGGATCGTATTTGAAGGTTTCCCCATCTACTTCCATTGTCATAGAGCCATCGTCATCAATATCTAGCTTCCTGAAGGTATTGTCTTCTAGCGTCCATGAGCTTAGGGTGTTTGTTTCTTTGTCCCATTCAACATTCCCGACAGCATTTCCAGAAATACTGTTAGCCTCCCAATCGATGCTAAGAGTACTATCGGTTTCCGTTATGGCGGTATCACTGTTGAGTGGCTTTCCGGTTGGATCTAGTTCAAGGACGGTACCGTCCTCAAGAGTTATGAGATATCCTCCATTTTCGGTACGCTCACTAATTTGCGTGTTCCCTTCAGCATCTATGAACGATGAAGTGTTTGCGAGAGGGTTGAACTCTATGGTTTCTCCATTCGAGTTGGTAAGGACTTCGTTTCCATCTTGGTCAACTCGGAGAACTTCGATTGATCCAGATGGGTCAGCGAAGGTGGTTTGCTGGGTTTCTGCGTCGTATCGAATCGATGAACCGTCACTTCCCGTAGTGACGTACGACCCATCAGAAGAAATCACAGTATTTTCCACGTAGCCATCAGGATATGTAACTCTAATACTGGACCCGTCTGGGGAAGTTGTTGAGGTCCATCCGTCGGAAGATATTTCTGTTCGGCGACCTTCTTCGTCGTACGTGACGATGGTAGTTATTCCATATGGATCTGTGAACGTTTCTGATCCGTCTTCCCGTACTATGCTGCTCGAACCGTCAGCATAAGTCATAACGAGGTCGCCGTCAGGGTTGTATACTCCTGAATCTCGGGTTCCGTCAGGGTAGATCACTGAGAATGACCCGTCAGGGGCTTCTCTTATGACTGTGCCGTCGCTTGACGTTTCAGTTCTGACTCCGGTCTCTGGATCAACAATGATCTCAACACTAAATCCTGATGGATCTGTATAGCTTGCTCTTCCATTTTCATACTCGGTATAGGTACTTCCGTCATCATATTGGGTAACCCACCCAAGGGAATCTCCTTCACCAATGCTTATAGTTCGTGATGTTTGGCCATAGGGGTCCGTGTATTTAGATGTGCCATCTGCAAACTCAACGTACGTTGATCCATCAGAGTAACGTTGGACAAGCGAACCATCTTCCATGAACTCCTCTTCGAACCAGGTGCCGTCTGGCCAAGTTAGCCTAAGACTTCCATCAGGATTTATGATTTCTACAGTTCCATCGTCGTAGGTTAGGACGATAGCGCCGTCCTCACGGATCTCTTCTTGAGGGGGGGTCCATGAGTCAGTATTCCCGTCAATATCCGTAAAGGTAGTTGTTCCATCTTCACACCACGTCCAGATTTCGCCCGTGTCGTATTCTTCCGTTGTACATCCTGTCGCTTCGTCAATAGTGATTACTGGAGCGGTCCAAGTCTCGACATTCCCCTCAGGGTCAATCCAAGTTCCTGATCCATCCTCACACCATGTCGAGATAGCCCCATCATCGAATACTTCTGTGCCACAACCCAGCTCTTCGTCGTAGGTATAGGTGCTAGAATTTCCGAACTCATCGGTCCAAATAGAAGTTCCATCGTCACACCACGTTGAGGATCCGTCTGAATATACCTGTGTGTAGCAGCCTGTTTCAGAGTCGTATTCAGTTGCGCCCCAACTGTCGGTTTCACCGTCAGGGTTTGTGTAAGACCCTGATCCATCTTCGCACCAAGTATCTTGTCCCCCGTCTGGATAGAACGTCTCGCTACATCCAGTTTGAGCATTGTATGAACCTCTTGTTCCGTCTGCATCTTCCCAGCTCGAATCTCCATTTGGGCACCATGTATTTGTCCAGTCGTCGTAGACCTCAATAGTGCAGCCGGTTGCAGGGTCGACATTGATTTCAGGCGCAGCCCATGTTTCTGTATTCCCATTTGCATCGGTGTAAGAGCTGAATCCATCTTCGCAATAGACGCTAGATGATCCGTCTGCGTAGGTGTCTGTCCAACATCCTCTCTCTTCATCGTATGAAGAGATATTCACACCCCCTTCTTCGTCTTCCCAGTAAGAGGTGCCATCTTCACACCAGGTTTCAGTAAATCCATTGTAGGTCTGGGTGGTGCAGCCACTTTCGGCATCGTAGGTAGCTGGTGACCAGGTTTGTGTTTCTCCTGTAAGGGGGTCAAACCATGAGCCAGATCCATCATCGCATGATTCATATACTGAGCCATCTTCATAAGCCTCTATCCAGCATCCTGTGAGCTCGTTATACTCCCCAGCTGGTTCGTAATTGGCTTCATCCCATTCTGACATGCACCACCCATCAGAATTTTGGGGGTCCTGAGGGTCGGCTGATTCCCAAATACCGTCGCGTTCGTTACAGGTTGCTTCATCGCGCGCATCCCAAACTTCACCCGAATCTTCCCAGCAGTAACCCCAATCTTCTTCTTGTAGCCATTGTCCGCCGCGTTCGTTACAGGTTGCTTGATCGCGCGCATCCCAAACTTCACCCGAATCTTCCCAGCAGTAACCCCAATCTTCTTCTTGTAGCCATTGTCCGCCGCG
>PBMJ01000034.1 GCA_002722525.1 Acidimicrobiaceae bacterium
ACAATTACTTGCGCTTTAGCACCACATCCCCGAATTAACGGGAAAGCACCTTGGGTGTCCGTCCTAGGTTGCCGAGTCCATTATTATGAACCACTCTTAATGTTCCTTTGATTCAATCATAAATAAGCAAAGATCACAACCTGAGCGATCAATTATTTAAAGGTATATTAACCTTGCCCACCGCTAGAATCTTTCACGCTTTGCTTCCCCGAAGAGATCCAGGGCATCATGGAGCGCAGTTCCTTGCCGATTTGCTCTATAGGAAGTTCATGTCCTGCTGCTTCTAGTCTTAGAAAATTTTGGCGACCGCCACGTGATTCAGCCACCCATTCGTCGGCAAATTTTCCACTTTGAATTTCATCAAGAATGGTTTGCATAGTTGCTCGGACATGGTCATCTATTACACGAGGTCCCCTGGTAAGGTCTCCGTATTCTGCTGTATCTGAAACACTGTAACGCATTCCGGCTATTCCCTCTTCGTACATTAAGTCAACAATGAGCTTTAGTTCGTGAAGACACTCGAAGTAAGCGATTTCAGGCTGGTAGCCGGCTGATACAAGCGTATCGAACCCGCTCCGGACTAATTCGGTGATCCCGCCGCAGAGAACAACCTGTTCTCCGAATAGGTCTGTTTCGCACTCTTCAGTGAAAGTAGTTTCTATCACTCCGGCTCGTGCTCCTCCGATGGCATCAGCATATGCTAGGGCAAATTCTTTTGCTGAACCGGATGCATCATTTTCTACTGCTATGAGACACGGAACTCCCCCGCCTTCAACATATGTCCTTCGCACAAGGTGACCCGGTCCTTTGGGGGCGACCATAACCACGTCAACGTTGCTGGGAGGTTGAATAAGATCAAATCGAATGTTAAATCCATGAGAGAACATCACAATGTCTCCGGATTCTAAATTTGGGCCAATGTGGGCATCATAGATATCTGCTTGTTCAGTATCTGGCAGGAGAATCATAATGGCATCTGCCCATGCGGAAGCTTCAGCTATGTTCATGACTATTAGGCCTGCTTCTTCTGCTTTAGCCACGGAAGAAGATTCTGATCGAAGGCCAACACAGACCTCGACTCCAGATTCCTTTAGATTTAGAGCGTGGGCGTGACCCTGCGATCCATAGCCGAGTACTGCAACTTTTTTCCCATCGATATAAGACCTATCAGCATCTGTTTCATAGTAAATATTTGCCATGAATTTCTCCTTAATCTTGATTTAACGTTATCTGAATATTTGCTGTTAGCTCCATACGAGTGGGCTAATACTTATTTAGCTGTTGCTGATGCTTGCAAGCGCGATTGTTCCAGTTCGTTGGATTTCTATGATCCCGAATTCTTCCAGTGAAGCTTCGAATTTATCTACCTGATTTACATCCCCAGAGAGTGAAACCATGATTTTCTGCGGTCCGACGTTCAGGATGTTTGCTTCAAAGTTTTCTATATTTTTCATAACTCGATCTTCTTGGCCATCATTGACTTGAACTGTTGCAAGAAGAAGTTCACGGGCAACTGACTCTGTCGGCGCTAATTCTTGAATCTCAACAACATTTATCAACTTATCCAGTTGCTTGACAACCTGTTCAAGAGGGGATGATTCTGCATCGACTACAATTGTGAGCCTACTGAAGAGACTGTTTTCTGTCGGTGCCACTGCGAGAGAAACAATGTTAAATCCTCGTCGCGCAAATAATCCTGCTACTCGAGCAAGCACCCCAGGTTTGTTCTCTACACGAACAACAAGCGTGTGTGAAAGAGTAACAGGAGTCATGATGTTTCCTGAGATGGGTGGACGATAACATCGCTATTTGATTTTCCTGCAGGGACCATGGGATAAACGTTCTCTGATGCCTCCGTTCGGAAATCAATAACAACGGGACGGTCATCTATTTCGTTTGCCTGCTCGATTGCTGGCTGAACTTCCTCTGGGGCTTCGACTCGTATCCCTACACATCCCATCGCCTCTGCAAGTAACTTGTAATCTGGGAGGTCGGGCTTGAGGTGAACCTCGCTATACCTTTCGTCGTAGAAGAGCTCTTGCCATTGTCGGACCATCCCAAGATACCCGTTATTGAGGATTGCAATTTTGACAGGCAAGTTCTCTATTCGCGCAGTTACGAGTTCTTGGTTAGTCATTTGGAAGCAGCCATCTCCATCGATTGCCCAGACCATTCGGTCGGGAACTCCGGCTTTTGCGCCGATAGCTGCAGGTACAGCAAATCCCATTGTCCCTAAACCGCCAGAGTTGATCCATGTATACGGGTGGTTGAAATGCCAGAATTGACTTGCCCACATTTGGTGCTGCCCAACTCCAGATGTAACTATTGTGTCATCAGGGGTTAAATCTCGAAGCTGTTCGATGACATATTGTGGTTTAAGGCCTTCTCCCATTTCCCACTCGTCATAAACAAGAGGAAAACGCTCTTTCCATCCGCTTATTGTTGATTTCCATTCGCTGCGGTCTGGGTGTTGCTTTGTCTGTTGAAGCTGTTTGAGAGCGGCAATCAATTCATTGATTGTTTTCCCGACATCACCTTGTATTGCAACATTGGCAAAACGTACTTTGTTGAATTCCGCTGGGTCGATATCAGCGTGAATGATTTTTGCATCGGGTGCGAAGCCATCAAGTCGTCCTGTAACACGATCGTCGAATCTTGCTCCAAGTGTGATGAGTAGATCTGCTTCTTGCAAGGCAGTCACTGCGGTGAAGTTTCCATGCATACCTGGCATACCCAGAGCGAGAGGGTGGTCATCTGGAAATCCGCCTCTGTTCATGAGTGTGGTAACGACATGGATATCTAGCATCTCGGCGAGTTCCCTTAGTTGAGATGCGGCTCGAGCTTTTAGTATCCCTCCCCCACTGTAAATGACTGGTCTTTCAGATTGGAGAATAAGTTCTGCAGCTTCTCGAACCTTTTCAGGGTCTGGTTCAATTATGGGGTTGTATCCGGGAAGGTCATGCCCGGTTGGTTCGTAATCATCGAATTGAGAAGCTGGGTTATTTGGGTCGACAAGATCCTTGGGGATATCGACGAGAACTGGGCCAGGTCGGCCAGTTGTAGCAATGTGGAATGCGTCATGGATGACCTGAGGAATTTCTGATGCTTCAGTAACTAGGAAGTTGTGTTTGGTTACGGCCATGGTTATGCCGGTGGTATCACATTCTTGAAACGCATCTGAACCTATAGCTCCACTGGCTACTTGGCCAGTAATACAGACCAAGGGAACTGAATCGAGCATGGCGTCCGCCAAAGGGGTGACCATGTTTGTTGCTGCCGGGCCACTCGTAACCATAGCAACTCCTGGTTTTCCAGTTGCATGGGCATACCCTTCAGCCATATGCCCCGCTCCTTGTTCATGGCGGACAAGAATGTGGCGCATGCTGGAATCAATGAGAGGGTCATATGCCGGGAGGATTGCTCCTCCGGGAAGGCCAAAAAGTATCTCAACGCCCTCTGCCTCGAGGTTCTTCATCAGGGCTTTCCCACCATTAGTTAGCATTACTCTTACCTATCGCTGTGATACTTTGACACTTTAACGCTATCCAGTCTGAATCGAGTAGAGGCAGGAAATTTAGGAAATCAAAGACTTTCTAGAAATTTCCGGAATTCGTGGGAGGCTTTAACCTTTCGCATACGCTCGATATATGGCTTCTGAATTAGATGCAGAGACTCCTATTGGCGGCAATAGTCAGAAATCTCCCAAAGGGTTTGCTTTTGTCGTTTTCGCTAGGTTTGTGTCGAATGTCGCTTACAGGATTGTTTTCCCCTTTTTGCCAACTATCGCAAGGGGTATTGGAGTATCAACAGCCACACTGGGGACCACTCTTGCCCTAAGGGATCTAGTTGAAATTAGTGGCCCTGCATTGGGAAAACTAACTGATCGTCAAGGCACCAGAAGAGTTATGGTTGCTGCCCTGTGTGGTTTGGGGATGGCAGCGTGCCTTCAAGGTGTTAGTAATGGCCTAGTTGTTTTCACGTTCGCATTGATCGCTATCTCAGTCTCGAAAGTTTCTTTTGATGTAGGCTCAAGCACTTGGACTGGAGCATCGGTGCCGTTCAGCGGTAGATCCAGAGCTATTGGAATAGTAGAGACAACATGGGCTCTTTCTTTCATTATTGGTATGCCATTAGCTGCTTTACTGATTCGTTTAGGTACTTGGCGGACTCCTTTTATCGCCGTTTCATTGCTGTGTTTAATTACGAGCTCAGCACTGTGGGTGTATCTTCCATCATCTAGTTCCAGCAAAGGAAACACTTCGGGACAACAGCAGTGGTCTACGTCCACACGGTTCATTCTTATTGCGATGATTGCTCTGGGAACCGGCCATATGATGATGCTTGTTACCTTCGCCATATTTCTCGAAGATCAACATGCGGTGTCTACTTCAGGTTTAGGTTTAGTCGCTTTAATTATTGGCGTCGCCGAACTTATAGGTTCTGGGGGTGTCGCCATGTATGGAGATCGTATTGGGAAAACAGTTGTGGCGAAATCAGCATTGTTCTTATCTCTCCCCCTTTCTCTTCTGCTCCCTCTGGGGAGTTCAACGTTTGGTTTAGCTTTATTTCTAATTGCGGCTTGGTTCATATGCACTGAATGCGTGATCGTGTCGATGCTTTCAATTTGCACTGAATTGGATGGTGAGGACCGTGGGAGGATGATGGGATATGTCTACGCTGGTTGGTCTATGGGAAGGTTTTTTGGAGCGATCAGCGGAGCGTTACTCTACGAATGGCGAGGAATTAATCCTGTCTCATTTGCTATGACGGGAGCTTTGATCATTGGTATGGCATTGCTTCTAATAGGGTTTCGTGGTTTTGAGGATTCCCAAGCTCGATATGGAGAGACTCGTTCATGAAAAGAGGCGTTTATCCAGGTTCATTTAACCCTCCTACTGTGGGGCATGTGGCAATAGTGGAAGCAGCTATTCGGCTTCATGAGCTGGATTGTATTGATTTAGTTGTTTCTGAAATCGCTCTAGCTAAACCATTGATTGAGAGGCCTTCACTGGAAGAGAGACTGCAAGTGATCACTGCTTCGTTTGTAGACATTCCTGAAGTGAATGTTCTTCGGACTTCATTGCAGCTGATTGCTGATATCGCTCGGGAATATGATGTAGTTGTAATGGGGGCTGATAAGTGGGTGCAAATCAACGATGTAAAGTTCTATGATAGCGAAGCGCATATGCACGAGTCTCTTGCTAGCCTTCCGACGTTAGCCGTTGCGCCAAGAAGTGGAGAGAAGGTCCATGAGAGCATTCGTTTAGACGTACCTGAAACGATCGCTGAGGTATCTTCGTCCTCCGCCCGAAGAACGAACTTCGAATGGATGACGAAAGCCGCACAGGATTTCAGCGTGGAAAGTGGAGCATGGCAGGCATGAACCCCATGAAGAAATAATGTCTGAACATTTATACTTGGCATGGTCGCTCATTATTATCAGTTTGATTGGCTAAAGTGGATAGCTAAATTACTTACAATCCAATACGGGCGACAATTGAAAAGAAGCTGAGGTTTATAGCCGATGAATGAACAACCTGTCCAGATGAATATCCACTCGTCTCGTATTACTCAGCCCAAGAGTCAAGGAGCCTCTCAAGCGATGCTCTTGGCCACCGGTTTGAGCCAATCGGATCTGGATAAGCCTCAGATCGGCATCGCAGCATGCTGGTACGAGGGAAACCCTTGCAACATGCATCTTGATGGCCTTGGTGCTCACGTGAAACAAGGGGTAGTTGACTCAGGTCTCGTCGGTATGCGTTTCAACACGATTGGTGTTTCCGATGGTATGTCTATGGGAACTGACGGGATGTCATATTCACTGCAGAGCCGCGATTTGATCGCTGATTCGATCGAAACGGTTATGGCAGCTCAGTGGTACGACGGCCTCGTCACCTTGCCAGGGTGCGATAAGAACATGCCGGGCTGTATCATCGCAATGGGTCGCCTAGATCGTCCGGCAATCATGGTCTATGGTGGCACAATTCGGGCAGGCTCCGGCACCATTGGGGGTATCGAAGAGAAGCTTGACGTTGTATCGGCCTTTCAGAGTTATGGGCAATTCCTAGCAGGGGCGATCACGGAAGAAGAACGCCAGACGATTGTGTCGTGCGCTATTCCAGGAGCTGGAGCGTGCGGCGGGATGTACACCGCAAACACGATGGCCGCAGCTATCGAGGCGATGGGCCTGAGCCTGCCGTATTCGTCATGCACCCCAGCTGAGGATCCGGATAAAGTCCAAGAGTGTGTTACTGCTGGCGGAATGATGGAAATGCTCCTTTCGGAAGGATTAACGCCGCGCCGGATTGTCACTCGCGAGTCACTTGAGAATGCGATGGTCGTTACCATGGCGCTCGGCGGGTCGACGAATGCTGTATTGCACATGATCGCGATGGCGCGAGCGTTCGAGCTCGAGTTGAACCTTGACGATTGGCTCGCAACGAGCTCACGAGTGCCGCTGCTCGCTGATCTGAAACCATCAGGGCAGTATGTGATGGAAGATCTCCATGATGTTGGTGGGGTTCCTGGTGTGATGCGTTACTTGCTCGACGAGGGCATGCTCGATGGCGACCAGATGACGGTTACCGGAAAGACGTTGGGCGAGAACCTGTCCGAGGTTCCGGACCTCCTAAAGGATCAAGACGTTCTTGCGTCGCTCGAGGACGCAGTGAAGTCGAGGGGCCATATTTCAATTCTTCACGGTAACCTTGCGCCTGGCGGCTCGGTGGGAAAGATTACTGGGAAACAAGGCCTGCTGTTTACAGGGCCCGCGCGCGTGTTTAACTCTGAAGAGGACATGATTACGGGACTCGAAGAAGGTCGAATCCAATCGGGCGATGTAATTGTGATTCGTTATGAAGGCCCCAAGGGTGGGCCAGGAATGCCTGAGATGCTAACACCCACCAGTGCGCTTGCAGGAGCGGGTTTCATCGACGATGTGGCCTTGATAACTGACGGACGTTTCTCAGGCGGAAGCCACGGATTCATTGTAGGACATGTCGTTCCCGAGGCTCAGGAAGGCGGCCCAATCGCTCTGGTCCGTGACGGGGATGTCATCACGATCGATGACGAAAGCCATGAGATAACTCTGGAGATTAGTGATAACGAACTCGCCGCCCGTGCCGAGCAATGGGAGGCGCCACCATTCAAAGCTACATCAGGTACCTTGTGGAAGTACATCCGCCTTGTCGAAGACGCGTCCAACGGTTGCGTCACCGATGGCTGAACAGATTCATTTTGTTCTAAAGCCAAGGAGTCGCCTCCAAATATCGTTGTCACTAAGGCCAGTCTGAAATTTGCGATGTAAGCTACGCCAATGCGCCTGAAAACTTTGTTTAAGGGTTTTGTTATTGCCCCTGCTCTTACAGCTTTGGCTGTGATGATCTTGGAACGTTTGACGTTGAGAAAGATTGATTCTGTGCAAAAACCCCCCAATTGGGAAACGCCTCGCTGGCCCAAAGGACATACAAGCACTATACAAACAGATGACGGCGCTGAATTGGTTGTAGAAATCTCTGGCACGCTCACTGGGCCGGTGATAGTTCTCATCCACGGATTATCTGCCGATCACCATTGCTTTGGACCTATCGCTCAAAGTTTGATTGAGAAAGGCTGCTGTGTTGTTGGTGTAAATCAAAGAGGGCACGGGGGATCAACTGTAGGTTCTGCTGGGTTTGGACCAGAACGCCAAGGACTCGACCTAGGGGAGGTCCTGCATGCACTGAATCTCCAAGATGTACACCTAGTTGGACATTCAATGGGTGGAATTGCTGCCATGTCGCTACTTACGATGGGTCCTTCCTCAGCTGGCAAAAGAGTAGCCTCCTTAACGCTGCTTTCAACCCTTGCAGAAACAAGCGGAAAGACCCGGCAGTTCTTCCTCGGCTTATCGAACCAAGCCTGGTACCAGAGATTAATAGACCATCCAGTTCACGGCCCTGCACTAGCGAGATTTGCCCTATTCGGAATGACCCCATCGCGACAAATGGTCAATGACGCTCTTGAACTTGGACAACGTTGCCCTACCCCACACCGTATTGATGCTTCTCTCGGATTGCTTCAGTACGATATACGAGGATTGCTTCCTCTCATCGATTTACCAACGACTGTTGTCTGTGGCGTGAACGATCTTCTGACTACGCATAGTGAGAATCAGCGAATAGCGGAATTAATTCCTTCCGCTGAGATGGTGACGGTTACGCATGCCGGCCATATGTTTATATGGGAAACCCCCAACCAGATCACTGAAGCTATTCTTCAAAATGTAGAAAGATGACCAGCTAGCCCAAAGGTTCAGTAGAAGCAGCTATGTTATCCAATGACGTACGCACAATCATCGTGTACGTATCTGCAATCGCTTTCTCTCTGTGTATTTTTTGCGCTTCGAGCCTGTTGGGGTCACTTACAACCTCCATGAAAGCTGCTTTACTCGGGAAGGTATTGAAACGGACTTGGTCCCATTTTCTCCCGTCACCAACTATGGTTCCTTCCACTCCAAACCATCCGGAGATTCGCAGCCCGTTCTTAAGAGCTACCTCCGCAGCCTTTTCTTGGTATTTCTCCATATCTGGGGGTGTTTCGTCCATTCGAGTCTCTGGCCCAAATTTGAGGACATGCAATACGGCAATCGGGCCATCATCTTCTGACGGTGGATGTGAGACGTCTTCCCAATCTGTTGCCGATATTTCTGTGGTTGAATGAGCTACAGGTAAACATCCCATAACTATGGTTTCTTGCATACCTGCTTCCTTATGGACATGCTTTTCTTTGAAATCTTTTCGCTGTTGCATATCAATGAACGACCGTCGTGTTGGATATTTGACTACTGCAATTCTGTCCCAGTTTCGGTAATCTCCTAAAAGTTTTGTCTCAACATCTCCGACGTAGACGATTTCTGCTCCGATGGCTGCAAGGGGTTCGAGTGGTGTATAGAGATTATCCGCTTCACGACCCGAGATTTTTTGCGAAGAATTATCTGCATATTGTGCAACGTCGTGATATTTCATGAGGTTGACCATCCAAATCGGCCCATCTTTATCAGGTGGTGTAGTGGCTAGTCGCAAACCATAGTCATGGTCTATTTGACCATATTTAGGTCCTGCCATTAGCTTCCTCCTCTTTCTGATGTGTGGGCTATGAAGTCGTTCATGATCGCGGCAAGTTCCTTACTCTTATCTTCCTGTAGGAAATGACCTGCATTTTCTACAGTGACATGATTCTGCCCTTTGGTTCCAGGTACTTTTGCGTGAAATGGGGCATCTCCCCCTTTGGTGACTGGGTCACTATCGCTGAATGCGAGAAGAAAGGGCTTTTCGTATTCACTGAGTACATCCCAAGCCTCGATATTGTCTTGACTTGCAGGGTCATCGAGACTTGTTGGGACTAACGACGGGAATATTCGTGCTCCTGCTTTGTATTCATCTGTGGGGAATGGTGCATCATAAGCTTGAATTTCCTTATCTGTGAGATCTCTGACGCACGCGCTATTGATGAGTTTTCCTATTGGGAATTCTGGTGCAGTTTGTGAGAATTTCTGCCAGGCGAGAAAGGCCTCGGTAGCCTCTCCTTTGCCCGTTGGGAGTCCAGTGTTACCTATGATGATACGGTCGTAGCGATCCGGTTCCCTTGCTACCAGTCGTAATCCAATTAGGCCTCCCCAGTCCTGACCAAAGAATGTGATGGAAGTGAGATTTAAATGGGCAAAGAGTAATTCGGCCATCCATTCGACATGTCTTGCATAGGAGTAGTCAGTTTGTTCAACTGGCTTGTCACTTTTTCCAAATCCAACTAAGTCAGGAACAATAACTCGGTGTCCTTCGTTAACAAGCAGCGGGATGATATGTCGATAGAGGTAACTCCAGGAGGGCTCTCCGTGGAGTAAGACAATCGGGTTACTGTCGATTGGTCCTTCATCGAGGTAATGGATTCGAATCAAACTGCTATTTCTACCGAAGACTTCGGCGTAGTTCGGCTGGAAGGGATAGTCGATTAAGTCGACGAACCTTTCCTCTGGTGTTCGTATTGTTTGCATGAATCTCCTGTTACTTTCCTATTTCTACTTTGTGAAGATCGTCACCTAATTCAATCCTTCCGGAAAAATGCTGGGATGCCATTTCTTTCCACTCTTCACCTTGGCCTGAGGGAAATGCAGGAACGTAATGAGTTAGGATGAGTGTTTCGACTCCTGCTCGCTCTGCGGTTTGTGAAGCTTCTTCAACAGAAGAGTGGTAACCGCATACATCTTGAAGCCTTTCGATAGGAATCTTCTCGATGATGTCCTTTCGAATAACTGTATGCACGAGCCCTTTTGCTCCTGTACATAATTTATCCAGACCAGCGCACGGGACGGTGTCGCCTGCGACAACAACAGCGTCACCTTTATAATCAAAGCGAAAGCCGATAGTCGGGTAGACAGGACGGTGCTCTGTCGGCTCTGCAGAAATGTTGACGATACCGCCCAATTCCACATTCCCGCTTTCGAGCTCAATGACATTTACAGCGGGAGGGTCGTTGAGATCAGCATGGTGATTTATTCGATATCCTATGTCGAAGCTGAGAAAGTGCAATATTCTTTCGACTACTTCTTTAGTTCCTGGCGGTCCTACAATTTGGAGAGGTTTCGGCTTTCCAAATGTAGTTATCCAAGCAGATGTGATGACATCGTTCAGATCAGTTATATGATCGCTGTGAAGGTGGGTGATCAATACCGCATCGAGCATATTGGCGGCGCACCCTGATGCCACTAGTCGCATAAGAACTCCTCTACCTGCGTCAACCAAATAGTTCTCTTCACCAGCTTGTATGAGGGTCGCTGGCCCAGCTCTATCAGGATCAGGAATGGGTGATCCGGTTCCTAGGAGCGTGATTGATATCATTTTTTCCTCACTTTAATAGCACTTACTGTCTTGCATTCTCCGCTCGGGCATGCGCTTCTTGAGCGTCGGGAACTCTCCGTTGTGCAAGCTGGATTTCTATTTCATAAAGCTTACCTGAATATGGAAAAGGACCTTGATAAAGGTTTGAGACTGCTGAACCGTGATCGTATCCTATGCTTGCGCCGACTGAGGAAATCATCCGCATATAGAATGGGATCTCAACCGACCCTACTGCTTCGCCATCTATGAGTATTGTTATCTCTCCGTTGTCCCCAAAGCGCCGGAATTCAGCTGCCAAATTAGTGTGCCCGGTTGGAACTTTAGTTGACGACTTTACGATGGAGTGTTGGTCAAAGGAGTTATAGTCGACCACAAAATATCCATTCTGTATAAAGGCTGAGATACCAGAGTTTTGTGTCCCCGTAGAGAAGAGCACGCCTTCGTCGCCTTCGTTTCTATCGATACGTGCTATCAAATCAAAGCTTCTACCCCCAATAGCGGCGCTGGCTTGGCCGGGAATTGGTGACATTGGGGGGCGATAGATGTATTTTCGATTTGTAGGGTGAGGTGACCGGTTTCGAAATCGTGCCCCGAATAGTTCAAATCCCCTATCATCCAAGGGAAGGACACCGTGTTTTTTTGCTTCAGCCCACCATAGGTCCTGCAATTCAGTCAGCTTTTGGGGCTCTAATGTTGCAAGGTCATCACATTCAGACCAATCGGCATCGAGATTGTATAGCTCCCATTGTTCAGTATCGTAGTCATCTCCTGTTTTATGCCGGCAGACGGCCTTCCATCCTTCTGAAATAATCGCCCTGCTTCCCATGTTCTCAAAATACTGGACCGAATTTTTAGATTTCGCAGTTCCGTCTTCAAGGAGGTGAGCAAATGAATACCCAGTTATGGGCAGTTGAGGAATTCCCTTGAACATTCTTGGCGGAGTGACTCCTAGAAGATCAAAGATTGTTGGAACTATATCGGCGACATTGATGAACTGATTTCGAATGCTCCCTTGTTGATTTTCTGGTATGCCTTCGGGCCAATGCATAATGAACGGAACGTGGACTCCACCTTCATGAGTATTCTGCTTATACCATTTGAAAGGAGTGTTGCCCGCCTGCGCCCATCCCCAAGGGTAGTTAGTGTGACTGTGTGGCCCTCCTATGTCGTCTATCCGACTAATAGCTTCATCAGGGGTCTCTAAAATACCGTTGAAGAACTTCATTTCGTGCATTACACCGAAGGGTCCACCTTCTTGAGATGCCCCATTGTCTGCGAGAAGAAGGATGATTGTATTCTGAAGGTACCCACTATCTCGGAGCCCATGAATAAGTTTGCCGATTTGATCATCCGTGTGATCGAGAAATGCAGCAAATGCTTCTTGCAGGCGCGCTGCGAGTTGTTTCTGATTGTTAGGGAGTTCATCCCATGGCTGGACGCCAGGATTCCTCGGTGCTAGCTGAGTATTTGAGGGTATTACCCCTAGCTTTAACTGCTGTTCAAACCACCGCTCTCGGAAGGCATCCCACCCTTCATCGAAGGCACCTCGGTACTTTTCCATATATTTAACTGGGGCCTGATGCGGTGCATGAGTTGCACCAAAGGGAAGATAAGCAAAGAATGGCCGGTCAGGCCTAATACCTTTAGTATCTGCGATCATTTCAAGCAGACGATCTACTAGATCCTCACTTAGGTGGTAACCCTGCTCAGGTTTAGCCGGCGGAGATACGGCGTGGTTGTCGCAAACAAGGTCTGGGTAGAACTGATCAGTTTCGCCTTCAAGAAACCCGTAGAACCGATCGAATCCTCGCCCAAGTGGCCACTGATCGAATGGGCCAGCTGCAGAGCACTGCTCCATAGGAGCTAAATGCCATTTGCCGGCGCAGAAGGTTGCGTAACCCTCTGATTGAAGTATCTCCGCAATAGTTGCCGCTTGGTTAGTGATATGGCCAAGCATGTTCGGGAAACCGGTACGAAAGTTTGATACTGACCGCATCCCCACTGCATGTTGAGATCGTCCTGTAAGTAATGAAGCCCGAGTAGGTGAACAAAGAGGAGTTACATGAAAGTTCGTGAACTGCAATCCATTAGCGGCTAGCTCATCAACATTCTTGGTATCGATTGATGATCCATAGCATCCAAGTTGAGAGAAACCTGTGTCATCCAAAAGAATAATCACAACGTTTGGGGCTTCTTCTCCAGGATGATTTGGTGTCTCGAACCACGGCTCTGATTCTTTTATGGTTTTTCCTATAGTCCCCTGAAAATTACTTTCCTGATCGGGTAATTTCGACATCTTATATTCCCAACTTTCCTGCTAATACTTTACAACTCAAACTTTGGTTGGATCCAAGCGGAATTGGGTTAGTTTTTTATAGATGAAAGTTCGCTAAAAGTCCGACGGCAGATAGAGATTTCATGGTCGGGGTATTTTTGATGAAATGCTTCTGCGGTTTTCTGAATCTCCGCACGGTCTATGCCTGGCATTAAAATATCTACGACCGACCGGCATTGGACAAAAATACTTTCGGGTGGGAAAAAATCAATCACCTCACTTTCAAGAATCAGACTTTGACCTTTACTTCGGCGAAGAGTAACTCCGGTAACCGACTGGCGGCGGCTAGCGTTCAACCGATACCAGACAAATTCAAAGAACGAAGTGAGGGAATCTCGAACGATATTCACCTTCGAACCGGGAACAGATCTCCAATGAACGGGGATTTCGAGAATAGAGAAGTTATGTCGGTACGCGAGGTCAAGGATCTCTGCGTCTTGAGAAAAACCCTTAACTGTTGAAGATCCGAATAGCACTTTGGCAACTGGGCTTCTGTATGCTTTAAACCCACATTGGGTATCCAAGATTTTATGTCTGGTTAATGCTCGTAGGAAGAAGGAAAATCCAATGGTTATGCATCTTCGCATTCTGGAAATTCCCTCAGTTTGTGAACCTTCAATGGATCGTGACCCTACGACAATATGGTGTTTCTTAAGTCCATGTATTGCAGGGCCCATTGCAGACAGGTCAGTGGCCATATCGGCGTCCATTGTTATCACAGTTGAAGAGCTTACTGCTGCAACTCCCACCCTAAGAGCGTTGCCCTTCCCGCTGTTGTTGTCTAACGTAATCAATTCCCCTCTTGGGAATCGATTCTCTATCTCTCGTCGACATAACTCACCTGTCCTATCGCTACTTCCATCATCAACGATGATCAGTTCGATGTCTTCTACTGGGGTTTGGATAGAACCGAGGCTTTGAAGTAAAGGAAGTATTCTTTCTTCTTCGTTATACGCAGGAATTACAATAGAGACCTTTGCCTTGCTTTTGAACAAGAAACTGCAATCGGTCACAATTGCAGCCTATTGTGAAACAGGTATTTCGATTGCGGTCATAATAATGCCTTCGGTAGTTCCAAAAGTTCCTGAAAGCGTCTTTAGCGAGCTTGGCTTATTTAAGGAGACAGTAAATGTTTGTTTCTCAATATGAAAATTAACGTGTGCGTCGCTAAATCCAAGCCATTCTTTAGTGACCGAGTTCCAAGCTTTATATGTAGCCTCCTTAGCTGAAAAGAGTAAGGTGCCTGGATGTGGAATTTCTTTTCCTTTTGCCCTTTGCACCCAATTGAATTCTTCAGCGTTACTGATTCTTGATAGAACCTTGTGAGGCAATGGCTCGTCCGGCTCTGCATCGAGGCCCAAGCATAAAATTTTGGATGCAGGCGCTATAGCTGCAGCAGCATAATTTCTTGTGTGGGTTATAGAACCTACTAATCCATCAGGCCAAATCGGTTCATCTCTCAATCCTGTGAGTACCGGAGTAGCTTTAACACCAAGTGTTTCTATTGCTAAACGCGCGCATTTTCGTCCACTAACGAAGTCCCAGCGCCGTTTTTCCGAGACATCTTGGAGGATCTTTTCCTCTTCAGGCCAAAGGTAAGAGTCATCTAAAACAGCGTTGCGAATTTCATAGGTAGCTGTCACTTCCGAAAAGAGAGCAGTTAGTGTTTTTCCCATAATCTGGATCGTACTCTACATCCATAAGGAAGAAGTCTTCCTTTCGGCCATATTAATTAGTCCGAGATTCGTTCGTTGAGGATTTGGTTTATGACTTTTCCGTCTGCTTGTCCACGGGTCGATTTCATCACTTCCCCAACAAAAAATCCTTGTACCTTCTTTTCGCCACCGCAAAAGCGTTCCCATTCATCTGGATAGTCAGTAATAAGTTGATTTATGAGCGTTTCTAACTCATCTGTATCCACTGCCTCTAATCCAAATTGGGCTGCTACCTCTTGAGGTCTACCTCCTTGTAGCACAAGTTCTCCAAGTACTTTTTTTGCTTGAGTGCTCGTTAGCTCAGCGCTTTCTTCCATCTGAATTAGACTGGCAAACGCTGTCGGAGTCAGTTCACCTAACCCGTCAGAAAGATTATTCGTTAAGTGCTTGATGACTACTTGTGGCGCCGCTCCAGAATTAATTGTTTCTGCTGCGAATCCATCATGACCTCGCTCTACTATGAGTGCTATCTCGGAGACATCCATCTGGGCTAATGTCGCTAGCTGCATACGTCGCTCAGAAGGGAAACTAGGAAGACCTTGGTCAATCATCTCAATTGTCTCAGTATTTGGGTTGAGAGGAACCAGATCGGGTTCTTGGAAGTAACGATAATCTTCAGCATCTTCTTTCGATCGACCCGGACGAGTTCTACCATCACTCTCATCCCAGTGGCGTGTTTCTTGGGAAGGGATCTCACTATTTTCATATAGATCGATCTGACGATTGGCTTCGTACTCTATCGCGCGCCCAAGCGAACGAAGCGAGTTGACGTTCTTTATCTCACACCTCGTTCGCAATTCATCTTCACCCTCGATCCGAACAGAGACGTTAGCGTCTACTCGAATCGAGCCTTCTTCCATCTTTGCGTCAGAGACTTCGAGCGCAAGGAGAACACCTCGGAGTTCTTCGACATACTCTTTTGCTTGATCGATAGTTCGTATCTCTGGGTAGCTAACAATCTCGATTAGGGGAACTCCAGCCCGGTTGTAATCGACTAATGAATAATCAGATCCTGAGATTCTTCCAGTACTTCCGACGTGGACCGTTTTGCCTGTGTCTTCCTCGATATGTGCTCTTTCAATTCCGATCTTCACTCCACTGGGTAGCTCAAGATAGCCGTCCATATTGGTTGGTTGATCGTATTGGGTAATTTGGTAGTCCTTTGGCATGTCTGGGTAGAAGTAATTTTTTCTCGCAAATATTGACCGGCCGACTGAACAGTTAAGAGCCCTTCCTAGTTGCATTGCGTATATCACGGCTTTCTCATTCACTACGGGAAGAGAGCCAGGCAATCCAAGGCAAACGGGGCACACATTGGTGTTTGGTTCATCTCCAAATTGGTTGACACACCCACAGAAGAGCTTAGTTTTTGTTCCAAGTTCCACATGCACTTCCAGGCCGACGATCAGCTCCCAGTCATCCTTTAGGTTATTGTTCATTACTTTTTGCGCTTTCGAGAGTTGAAGCTACACGGTACATAAGTGCTTCTTGCATGGGTGGAACTAAGATTTGTACCCCTATTGGCATCCCATCGTTACCTGATGCGAAGGGAACAGAAATAGCCGGATGGCCTACGAGATTTGAGGGTATTGTGCATACGTCATTTACGTACATTGTCATAGGGTCAGAGGTTTTCTCCCCTAATTTAAATGCGGTGCAGGGTGATGTCGGAGAGAGAAGCACGTCAAATTTTGAATACACCTCATCGAAATTCTGAGCTAGTAATCGACGGACCTTTAAGGCTTTTCCGTAGTAGGCGTCATAGTACCCTGCAGAAAGTGCATATGTTCCAAGCATGATTCTTCTCTTAACTTCATTACCAAATCCGTTAGTTCTTGTGTTGATGTTCATCTCAGCAAGGGTTTCTCCCTGTACCCGAAGCCCATATCGAACACCATCGTAACGACTTAAATTACTTGAAGCTTCGGCAGGCGCTATGAGGTAATAGGAAGAGAGACAATACAGAGAAGCCGGAATAGATACTTCTTCGATCAAAGCTCCATTTGCTGACAGTACAGATGCTGCTTCTCTGGTCTTTCCAATCACCTCAGGACTTATGCCTTCTATCCCTCCCATCAGCTCACTGATAATTCCGATTTTTAGACCTTCTACACCGTGGTCTAAACCGTCAAGGAAGGAGGGAAATGGTTCAGAAATACTTGTTGAATCTTTCGGGTCATGACCTCCAATAACCTCATGGACAATCGCCGCGTCTCTAACGGTGTTCGCAAACGGTCCAATCTGGTCCAACGAACTAGCGAAGGCGAGAAGGCCGTAACGGGAGACTCCTCCATATGTCGGTTTTACGCCAACAACGCCACAAAGCGACGCTGGTTGACGAATAGACCCTCCTGTATCCGAACCAATGGAAATTGGAGCGAACCCTGCAGCTACAGCAGCTGCGCTTCCTCCGCTTGATCCTCCAGGGACGCAGGATAGATCGTGGGGGTTTCGTGTTGGGCCAAAAGCAGAATTTTCTGTGGAACTGCCCATAGCGAACTCATCCATATTGGTTTTGCCAATTAGGGTAGCTCCTGCTGAAAAGAGTTTTTGAACGACTGTCGCATCATACGGTGGTTTCCAATTCTCTAAAATTCGCGAGCTTGCTGTTGTCCGTATGCCCTTGGTGCATAAATTGTCTTTCACCGCAATTGGAACACCTGCTAGTGGCCCTAAAGTTTCGCCTGAAGCTACTCGTTTGTCTGTTTCTCTTGCTGCAGCTCTCGCTTCGCCTTCAAGAACCGTATTAAAAGCATGAACTTCAGATTCATGCTGCTCTATTTGAGATAAATACTTATCTAGGATTTCAACAGCTGACCATTCACCACTTTTCACTTTCTCAGAGATGCTCTCAGCTGTGACAAAGGAATCGGGAACTGAGGGGCTCATGGCTGTTCTCCGAGTATCTGAGGAACTTGGAACCTTCCATCCTCTGCAGCAGGCGCCTGATCTAGGACTTTTTCTCTTTCTAGCATTTCGCCCACTTCATCTTCGCGGGTTACATTTTCAAGTGGAAAAGGGTGGGACATCGGTTCTATCCCATCAAGTTGTAAAGCCTCGACGTCTTTTGCGTGTTCCAGAACTGCTCCTAGCTGTCTGGTGAAAATCTCGAGTTCCTGATCGGATAGTCGAAGGCGAGCGAGATGCGCCACGTGGGCAACTTCTTCTTCTGATATAGGTTCAGTCATCAATCTTATTCTACAAGCGAAACGACTCGGGTATCAGTTTGTACTGCTAGGAGAAGAATTATTCTTCAGCAGGTGGGCCTAGCGAAACTCGAAGCTCAACGACAGCATCTCGAGATACGGGTGTTAGAGATTCAGGAGAGACAGAGATAACCGCCCCTTGAGAAATTGATCCGTCATACTGTTCAATCACTTGATATTGGAGGCCTTCGAGGGTGAGTTGAGTTTGTGCGTCTTCCAAAGCTATTCCAACCAGATTCGGCGGGATTGTTCTTAAAGCAGGACCAAGGCTAATGACTAGATCGACAGGAGATCCTGTTGGGATTTGCTCTTCACGAATTGATACGGAGATAACCACACCTGCGGGATAATCCTCGTTTAGCTCATCAGTGACTTGCCCTAAAGTGAGTTCGGCTCCTAGAAGAAGTGCTTCAGCATCACTTAGTTTTATTCCTATGAGGTTTTTAGGTACTGGTCGAAGCTCAGGTCCTTGAGAAACGAAGTAAGTTATCTCTCCTCCTTCTACGAGTAATTGACCTGCTTCAGGGGTAGTTCGAAGAATAGTACCCGGAAGAGTTCCGTCGAGACGATCTAGCGCTTCTTGAAGGTTCCAATAGTCTCCGACTATTTCGTTAAACTCTTGAACGGTCATCCCGGTTACCTCTGGAATAATTCGTGATGCTATGTCGTTGTTCTCTTGCGACGCAAAATATATAGCTCCTACTGTCACTAGAACCACTGCGAACATTAGTATCAGCCATATCCATCGATTTATACGTCTTCGAATTTTTTTAAAGAAACGTAGAATTCTCCCATCATTGTCAGGGGTTTTTGCGAGATCGGTAAGAATCGGGTCATCTCGCAAGGGAATAGGTTTTTCAAGCCCTAATCCCGTTGAGACAGGGAGTGGTTCGGGCCTGCTCTGACGAGATGTCTCTTTGATCAATAGCTGAAGGAATTCTCCTGCATTGGGGCGTTCATTAGAATCTTCCGAAGAAGCTTGTTTTAGAGGGGTCGCTAAGCTACCAAATAATTCCAGGTTCGATTCAATTCGGTCACTCAGTGGAGCACCATCACCGGTATTATGAGATGGTTCCGATGATTGGTTCCCGGCCACGCTTTCATAAAGGAGGCACGATAAAGAGTAAACATCGCTTCTCTGATCAACTCGGCGGTCATTAACTTGTTCAGGGGAGAGATAGCGTTGGTCTTCAAGAGTTGCTGTATCGACTGAAGAGAAATTTGCAAGAGTTTTCGATATCCCGAAACCTGCTATACGAATCTTTGATTCAAAGTCAAATAAAATATTCGTGGGCTTAAGGGAGAGATGCGCAACACCCCGTTTGTGCGCATATTCAAGCCCTTTAGCGACTTCGATTCCTATGAGTAAGGCTTGAGAGGAGCTAATACTTCCAGCGCTCTCAGCTAGATCGCGCAAGTTACCACCGGACAAGTATTCAGTTACAACATACGGAAGTTCTTGCTCACCCCAGTCATATATTGGTACCAGATTTGGGTGATTTAAGGTGATAGATTTTTTCGCTTCTGAACGAAACTCCTCTAGAAATGTTGGATCGTCTGCATAGCTCTTGCGAAGAACTCTAACGGCTACCTGTCTTCGAAGCCGAATGTCGTCAGCCAAATAGACTTGACTTCCCGATCCTCTGCCCAGCGGGGCAATTAAGCGGTAACGGCTGTCAATAACAATTCCGGAGTCTGTTAGATGTGAATCTGCCACTGTCAAAGCGTATTCATAGTCTGGCCAATTTGCATCAAAGTTCAAAAATCGTATTAAAACTTGACTCCGTAGGGCACAATATGAGTATGGAAACAAAGCATTTAAGTTCCAAAGGTTCAAGATCTAAATTGAAACGAATTGTAGGACCGGCCTTGATTACCCTTGGAGTTGTTATGGTAATTTTTGCTTTAATTATTTCAAATCAGGGGTCTGAGGATATCCGTATTGAAGGAAATCCAGCGATTGAAGCTTTAATCCCTGAAGAGAATTCAGAAGTTTTGAGGCAGGCTGCTGTGGGCATAGATCTTGCCTCAGGATATGACGCTGAACTAACGATTAATGATATCCCAATTCCGCGCGACCAAATAAACGTTCTTCGAAGTGAAGAAGACCCGCGTGAGAGTGCTGGTACAGGTGGTTCCTTCGGTTCAACTCTGAACCGTTTTGTTTTTCAACCGCTTGATGGAAGAGCTGTACCAGAGCTGTTGGGTGGACGCAATTGTGTTGTTGCTGAATACTGGCCCTTGTCCGACCCTTCCTCCCGCAAAAGAATCAAATGGTGCTTCACAGCGCTCTAAACCAATCTCAACCTACTAAGGTTTCTAGTTCTAAAAGGGCTTCAGTTGGATTCTCCCCGACTAGTATTCCGCTAATCCCAATAGAATTTGCCACCCGAATGTGCTCCTCATAATCATCGAGGAAAATGGTTGTGCTTGGGGAAGCGTTCGCTAGTTCTAAAGCGAGCTTGAAAATAGCTGGATCAGGTTTACGGACCCCTACTTGGCTACTATCTATGATCCCATCAAATAAGTTTTCGGGGACCATGGACTTCCAGATGCTCTGAAATTCGCGAAAATTGTTGGAAACAATTACTTGGCATATTCCTTTGGCCTTTAATCTTCGAACACCTTCATACATCTTGTCACTGTGTTCAGGACGGCCACTTATTGATTTAAAGAACTTTTCGATTTCAAATCCTTTTATTCCTGCGTTTTCTACTGCTAGGAGAATACCTCTAGCAGCTTCTTCCATAGTGATCTCTCCCCGTTCTAGCTTATGCCACGGATGCTCTCCGTTCGGAAGTCCATAGCCCAGAACAAGTTCTGTTATGTTCTCCACAGTTAGGCCCAAGCTCGCAACGTACTCGTTCTTTCCGTAAAAGGGAGAACCGGTAAAGATACCTCCAAAATCCCAGAGTATTGTCTCAATTCTGATGGGGGGTTTAGATTCAAAGCTCAATTTGGGATCTCTCCTGTTAAAAGTAGTTGCTCAAATGCGGCCTCATCAATCACTGGAACACCCAGTTCATCTGCTTTAGTGATTTTGGAGTCGCCGGGATTAACTCCAACCACTAGAGCATCCGTTTTTTTTGATACGCTCCCTGGGGACTTTCCACCTCTACCTTTGATTGCCGCAGCTGCCTCGTCTCGGTTGTAGCTTTCGAGTGTTCCAGTCACAACTATTGACTTACCAGTGAGAGTTTGTACTAGTTCAATTTTTTCCGGCCCTTGGAAATTAACGCCGGCAAATTCAAGTTTTTCAAGAACTTTCGTGGTGTTTGGGGATCTGAAAAATTGATGCACGCTGGTAGCTATAACTGGACCCAAACCTTCGACAGCTTGTAGTTCTTCGAAACTAGTTTCTTTAAGTTCGTCCATTGACCCAAATGTAGAAGCAAGTAAGTCTGCGTTGGTTCTTCCTACATGAGGAATGGAAAGTCCAAAGATTAGATTACCTAATGATCTAGATTTTGATTCTTCAATTGCCTTTTGCAAATTAGTAACTGAGAGATCTCCGAAACCTTCGAATGACCTAACTAATTGAAAATCGATACTGTATATGTCACCGACGTCTTGAATCAAACCTTCAGACACGAACAGATCTATGCTCTGCTCCCCCATATGTTCAATATCCATTGCCGTTCGTTGGGAGAAGTGCTCAACCCGGCCGCGAACTTGCCTAGGACAGTTGTAGTTATTACACCGGTGTCGAGCTTCACCTGAGGGCCGTTCAAGCTTTGAACCGCAAGATGGGCAGTTTTTTGGAAACTCCCAGATGGGTAAGTTCTCTGGACGCTCAGAGAGAACAGGCCTAACCACTTCGGGAATAACCTCTCCGGCGCGCCGGACTATTACCCTGTCTCCAGGGCGAACATCCTTTTCTTTTATTTGGTCCTCGTTATGAAGCGTCGCTGTTGATACCGTTACTCCGCCTACAAATACTGGTTCGAGTCTTGCAAATGGAGTCGCGGACCCCGCGGCGCCTATAGAAACTTCTATATCTAAAAGAGTAGTTACCTGTTCCTCCGCTGGGAGCTTATAGGCCACTGCCCACCTAGGAGCCTTCGCTGTATTTCCTAACTCTTCTTGTAGAAGCAATGAATCCACTTTGATAACGATCCCATCAAATTCGTAATCTAGTGAATCTCTCGCTTCTTGGAATTCTTGAATATACCCAAGGGCGCCAGCTATATCTTTTACTAATTTCGCATTTTCATTTACTGGAAGCTCCAAGGATGAAAGGAACTCTAGTGTCTCATAGTGAGAAGCAAGTTCTGGCCCTTCCTCAACTTCACCTAGCTGATATGCCCAGAAAGAAAGGTTCCGAGTCGCAGCAATACTTGAATCCTTTTGACGCAAAGACCCTGCTGCAGCATTTCGAGGGTTTACGTACTCTTTACCATCGTTCTTTTTTGCTGCTCTATTAAGTTTTTGAAATTCACTCCGTCGAAGATATACCTCGCCCCGGACTTCAAGTATGGATGGGGCGCCCCGAATCACATGCGGAAGGTCAGAAATTGTCAGAACGTTATGAGTGACGTCTTCTCCGACGACGCCATCTCCTCGAGTTGCAGCCTGCACTAGCCGTCCCTGCTCGTAACGAACTGAGATGGCTAGTCCATCGAATTTAAGTTCACATACTAAATCACCAATCTTTGTGCCTGCTGCCAATTTCCTTTCAAGCCTTGTTTTCCACTGGTCAAGTGCTTCAACCTCAAAGGCATTGTCGAGAGACATCATGGGGACTCTATGAGTTACCGGAGAAAAAATCTTGGAAGGTGATCCACCAACATTCTGAGTGGGAGAATCCATTGTACGCAGATGGGGGTACTGGTCTTCCAGCCCAACCAATTCTCTCATCAACATGTCCCATTCGGCGTCCGAGATTGTTGGACTGTCATTGTCGTAATATGCGACGTTGTGAGCCTTAATCAGCGCCCGAAGCTCTTCGGCACGTTTTTCTTGTTCTGTAGTCACAAGTCCCCCACCGGTAAGTCTTCTATTCGATTGGCATAACCTGCCATGTGGCTGCAAACATCAGTATGTGACAAAGGACTACCGTATATGGGCTTTAAGGGTGGCATGGTTGGCTCTTCCATTCACTGGTGGAAATATGTTTGATAATGCACTGAGCGCCTCAACTCGTTCTGTCCAAATCACAGCGATCATAGGGCTGTGGTCTTTGTGGGCTTTAGGTCTTCTTATGTCTCTTGTTCCTCTATCTAGTTTACTCACTCCCTTTCGTGTCTTGGCGGCTATGAACGTCGTCATCGTTATTTGGGGAGCGATTGAATCACCAGCTTCTCTGCTGGGTATTGTCACGTTGTGCCTCAGTGGAAGTTTTTTTGTCTTGGCGCTTACTCCCCAAGTCGGATTTTGGCATGTTAACGGGTCATCGTATGGCGACGAAGTTCGTATCCCGTTAAAGCCGCCAGGTGCAATGCTTCTAGGGCCAATACCTATATCGTCATCTGGAATTGTCGTAACGCTTATTAGCACCCCTATTCTGCTTGCTGATAAACAGTGGCTTGCGGGGTGCTTGATTGCAGGATTTGGGGGGATTTGCAGTTTCGTAGCTTTCCGTTCCCTACACGCATTGACGCAAAGGTGGTTAGTGTTCGTTCCGGCCGGGGTAGTCGTTCATGATCCACTTCTTCTCAGCGACCCATTTCTTGTCAAGAGAAATGGAATAAGGTCTATCCATTTAGCTCTTGTAGGTTCAGGTGCTGAAGATTTGACTATGAGCAGTCTCGGCCATGCGATAGAGGTAGAGCTAAATCAAGAGGCTGAGATAGCTGTCCGTAAAGGCCCAAAAGCTGAATCCGCAATTTTAAATGTCTCATCTTTTACAGTTTCTGCTTCGCTACTAAGTAGCGTTTTTTCAGAAGCGCAACGTCGATCCATATCGACACAATGAAGCGAGAAAAGGTTTACCCAGCTATTGCTGAACCAACAACTACGTCACCATCATAGAAAACTAATGACTGGCCGGGAGCGACTTTCATATGTGGTTCAACCCATTGAACTGAAGAGGTGACGATAGCGGAAGCAGTTCGTCCATGAGCGCTAGTCTGGACTTGTACGGTGTTAGGATACGGCGCATCTGCCCAGCTCAAGTCTTTTATCTGTGTAGTGGAACCGTAAAGGTCTGGCTTCTCCCCAACTGTAACAATAGCTTTTTCTACATCTATCTCTATTGCGTATTTTGGGGCCCCCTGACCGGACAGTCCCAACCCTTTTCTTTGACCGATAGTGACCATCTCTATAGATTCCACCTCGCCAACTGTCTGCTGGTCTTTATCCAGTACCTTCGCCGGCTTTAGATCTATACGTTGTTGAAGAAATTTTTTTCGTGAGCCCTTTACGTTACTGATAAAACAAACATCCTGGCTGTCGGGTTTATCAGCTACGCGAAGATTAAGCGATGCCGCTATTTTTCGAACTTCTGTTTTTGTCATTTCACCCAGGGGAAGTTTGAGCTGCTGCAATTGTGGTTGATTCAACATATGAAGCACATACGACTGGTCCTTTGAAAAGTCAGCCCCACGAGCTATACGTAGCCCATTTTTGTGCTTGACAATTCTTGCGTGATGGCCAGTAGCAATGAGATCGAAACCCAGAGCATGCGATCTGCGAATAAGTTTGTCGAATTTGAGGTGGCGGTTACATTCAATGCATGGATTAGGTGTAAGACCTTTAGCATGGGAGCGAACGTATGGGGCTACGACGTTATCTTCGAACTCATCACCAAAGTTGAATACATGATGTTCTATCCCTAAAGAGTCTGCAACGCGGCGAGCATCAGTCACATCAGAAACCGAACAACAGCCTGTATCTGAAGGGCCTCCCCAAAGTTTCAAAGTTACGCCTGTAACTTCGAAACCTTCTTTCTGCAATAGGCCTGCGGCAACTGACGAGTCAACGCCTCCAGACATAGCAACTAGGATTTTCTTCTTCGATTTCATGATCCGGTCTTTCTTAAGTTTTCTATGAATTTGGGAACAGCTTTCATAGCTACATTTACATCTTCCCATGTAGTTGCGTGTCCGAGCGACAGCCTTAAGGACCCTCCTGCTAGGTTCCGTGAATATCCCATAGCCGCCAACACATGCGAAGGATCTTGTGCGCCGCTGGAACAGGATGAAGCAGCGGATGCCAAAATGTTTTCTTGCTCGAGCATGTATAGCAATGCTTCGCTTTCAATCCCTTCAAAGCAAAAATGGCAGGAACCGGCAATTTTATGTGACCGATCCGCGAATCCATTGTTTAATGAAACTCCTGTTTCATAGCTCTGAGGTATCCTTTGAAGATTATCAGCAAGCTCATCTCTCATTTTCGCCACTCGTTCTGCTGTTAGCTCACGTTCCTTTACGGTGACGTCTGCTGCTGCAGCCATCGCTACTATTGCTGCGGTGTTTTGGGTCCCGCTTCGTATTCCTAATTCCTGTCCACCTCCAAGCTGCATGGGAGAAATCTCAATTCCATTTCGAACGACAAGCGCTCCTACCCCCTTTGGAGAGCCGAACTTATGGCCGGCGATACTAATTAGATCTGCCGATTGGGCTAGAGATGCTACGTCTAGCCATGGAAAGGCTTGAACTGCATCAGTATGAATGAGTGCCTTAGGCGCTTTGCTCCTGACGATTTCTGCTATTGGTTCCAGGTCTTGAATTATGCCGGTTTCACCATTAACTAGCCCGACAGAAACTAGAGCTACATTTTCATCAAGAAGATGCGCGAGGTGGTCTAGGTCAAGTAGGCCGCTCTCATTCACTTGTATAAATTTTCCTTCTAATTGCTCTACCGGTGCTATCACTGCGTGATGGTCAGTTGCGGAAGCAAGGATGGTGCCGTCCCGTGATCCTTGGATACCAAATATGGCAAGATTATCCGCTTCTGTTCCCCCCGCTGTGAAGATGATTTCTTTTGGGTCGCAACCTAAACCGTGTGAAAGCGTGTCGCGCGCGTCGTCAATGAGTCGCCTAGCTTCTCTTGCCATTTTGTGTGCGCCAGATGGATTTCCGTAACAGTCATTTAATACAGCGGTCATGGCATCAATTGCTTCAGGGCGTATTGGCGTAGAAGCAGCGTTATCAAGATAAATTATCTTCTCATTCACATATCAAGGATACTCCGATAGGGCAATGGTCGAAAACAAGAATTATGATAGAACGGTGCCTAACATCTCTGTAGAAACAATTATCGAAGCTTCTCTAGAAGAGGTATGGGCATCTGTAGCAAACATTGAAAGCCATGTGAACTGGATGGATGATGCAGTTTCAATAGATTTTATTGGGGATAGGCAGCAAGGAGTTGGTACGACTTTCGATTGCGAAACCAAAATCGGGCCTTTCAAATTAACTGACCGGATAGAAATCACTGAATGGGTCGAGAGTAAGACCATAGGAGTGTCCCATAAGGGGCTTGTAAGTGGAAGTGGCCGATTTACGCTACTCCAGTTGGGCCCTATAAGAACAACGTTCACTTGGGAGGAGTCACTGGTTTTTCCATTTTGGATGGGTGGGCCTTTCAGAAACCCGATAGGTAAAAAGATCCTTGAGTCTGTATGGAAACAGAACTTAAAAAATCTAAAAGAACTAATTGAAAGCGGCAGCTCTTCGTCTAGCCCCTCTTAAAGTTATTGCTGTTTACGCTTTGCGAGAGTTCGAAAATGCAGAATAAGACAAACAATCATTACGAGAATAAATATCTGCGCCATGTCCATACTTTACCAATAAACAAGGATCCCCTCATCCCTATTCAGGAAATAGCTAAAGTCCCTATATAGGAAGCCCCGGAGAGGAAAATTATCACTATTTCCGGAAGGTACATGGGTATCTGCCCTCTTTTAGGTAAGTCAAATACCAGCCATCCGATAATTAATCCTGCAGCGAAACCACCGAGATGACCACCGACAGATATAGATGAGACTGTAAAGGTCAAAACGAAGTTGAGTAGCAAGATCATTCCTAATCCGCTTCTCCAAATGGAGTACCCGCTCGAGCGCTGTGCAACAGTCGCAAGACCTAAGAGGCCAAATATTGCCCCGCTTGCTCCTACGGTAAGACTGTTAGGGCTCCAAAGCATAGCTCCAAACGAGCCAGTTATTACTGCTGAGAAGTAGAAAAGAGAGAATCGAAAACGACCCATCGTTCGTTCAAACGAAGGACCTAGAAGCCACAAGGCATACATATTAAACGCTAAGTGAACAAACCCATAGTGCAGGAATCCGGATGTTATTACTCGATACCACTCTGGGAATCCTGAAAATAGGCCTCCACGGATGATTAACCCTTCAGAGCTAATCTGTCCCTGAATTCCATCCCCCATCCCAGCCCCAACGACGAAAAGAATGACATTCACGACGATAAGGCTTTTGACTACTAGGGGGTCAAAAGAGAATGGGTTTCGTTCAATTCTGGTAGGTCTTCTGGCGCTACCTACACACTCAGGGCAATGAAAGCCTACAGATGCAGTGATCATACATTCAGGACAGATGTTCCTGTCACATCGTTGGCACCGGACACCACCTTGTCGGTTAGTGTGCCGGTAACAGGTTGCGTCCGCAGGCATTTGGTTCTTGGATGTCATAGCACCCCCAATGTTACGAATCTCTTTGCTGTTTGAGGCTCTTCCATGTAACAAACTTTTGATTTTGCATAGCTTGGAAAGTTCACTTAGAAGTTTGATTTGTGGAAAGCGAGCATGTCATCTCGAAATATTTTCTGGTGTTCTTTTGTCCCACCGATACTCGCCCCTCGTCTCCCATGTCCTGCTTCTACAGCTTGTAGAAAGTGGGTTCTATCTGTTGCTATCGCTGAACTTGAGCCACTGTATGGATCAATCATTGCACCATCCGGGTCCAGAAAGATTGTTGGAGCGTTTGGTGAAACACTTGCTTCAGGGATCACATGGACCTTCTCTTCTTTATCGAAACTGTGGGCGGCTCCCGTTACGATTCGCACTGATGCTTCACCGCCGCAAAGATTAATCGCCTGGATTTGGGATTGGATTTGCTGGACTGATACCCATTCGTCAAGTTCGCCGACGATTACTCGGACAGTTGTTCCTCCAACGTCTGGTGTCTCGAATTGATGTCCACACCATGGGTATACCGCATACACACTTTTAAAT
>PBMJ01000035.1 GCA_002722525.1 Acidimicrobiaceae bacterium
AGTGAAAGTTTTCGTTCTGAATTGAACTCTGCAGTAGATGAAAACACTGAAAGAAAAGCGCGGGAAAGAGGGAATGACTTAATCGGAACCGATTCATTGCCAGAAGCAGATCTCGGAATAGCACCCAAGGATTCAGATCATAATCAGGATGGTAGAAGGTCACCGCAGGAAAATGAAACTACGGAATAACCAAAACCCGCAAGCAAAAATGGGTCTTTTAGATCATCTGAGTGAATTGCGCTCCAGGCTTATTCGATGCCTATTAGCAATCGCCATCTGTTCGATACTTGGATGGATATTTTTCAGCCAAATACTTGATTTCCTCCTTGACCCATATTGCGAAACCCTTGGGGAGCAATGCACATTGCGTGTAGATGAACCCTTGGAAGGACTGAACACACGATTCATGATCGCAATCTACACGGGGATAGCCGTATCGATCCCTGTATTGCTATGGCAAGCTTGGAAATTCATAAGCCCTGGACTCCATAAACATGAAAAGAGATATGGTGTTTCGTTTGTAGTGTTCGGCGTCATTCTATTTGTATTGGGTTGTGGGCTAGCATTTTGGACTCTTCCACGCGCACTAGATTTCTTGATCGAAATCGGTGGAGAGGACTTACTAACAGAATTTAGAGCTCGAGCTTACGTTTCATTTATCATCAAAATGATGCTCGCATTTGGTATCGGTTTCGAATTTCCGTTGATTCTGATTCTTCTACAAAAATTAGAAATAGTTGACTATAAATCATTACGAAAACAATGGCGGTATGCACTGGTCGGGATAGTTGTTCTCGTTGCGATTATTACTCCGAGTGGTGACCCAATCTCTCTTCTTGCTTTAGCAGTCCCTATGTATCTTTTCTATGAAGCTGCAGTGCTGTACGGGTGGGTGCGCGAGAGGAGATTGTCAAAGGCACAGAATTCAAGACTTCACAAGATCGGAGAGGAATGAAAAGCTTTGAGAATTGGGCTCATCAAGTATCTGTGAATGGGTCATTTCCTATAGCAAAATCTGATAAGGAGATCGCATATCTCGCTTCCTTGGGGGAAAGAATAATTAAGATTGAGTCCGGCAACATATTTAGGACTCTCGGAGGTAGGGAGAATAGAAATCCGACACTTTCTGCCGAATCAACTGTGTGTGAAATTGATCTCGGTACGGTGCAGTTCAACAACGAAAAGTTTCTCTTTGCAAGTCACTGCTCTCTACGCCAATATCATTTCAGTACGAAAGGTGTGCTAGTGATGAATTCACAATTCTATAAAAACCGGAGGGTTGCTGTTCGAGGCCATCCAAGTGATGGAAAGCTAGACGTAATCAGTTCTCAACTGAATTTAAGGCAGTACATGTTGGCATCTAAGCTGTCTGAATCTGGTAGTCACATACCTCACCCCGACATCCACATAAAATCTACAGACCAATACTCGATCTCATTTCAAAGAGATATGCGAATTTTCACTGACGGGCGATTTATTGGTCGGAGCGATGAAGTCAGTATCTCGCTTCTCGCTAAAACGATAAAGGTGATTATTTGATGCTAAGTCCTATCAATCTTGCTACCCTCCGCACATTTGTCGAAAACGCGACGTATTCTCAAGTGTCGTGAGTGCATACATATCAGAAGAGTGGTCAGACGAAGAAGCCGATGTACTTCGTCGATACTTTACCAACTTAGATCAACCTGTCTTCGCACTTGTGAACCTTCCGGAGGTCGTCAAAGGTGCCTTGTTCGCTAGGTATAGTCGATCTGCAAAAAGCTTAAGAAGACTCTTCCTTGATGAATTCCTTGGCGACTTAGATATTGAAGGTGATCAAAGTATCGATGCAACGATCGGATTGGAGCATGCAGAGACGCTTTACCACAGAATCTTTTTTGAGTATGGGGACGACTCGGTCGCCCAACTAGGTGGTGTTCACTTAGCGTGTGAACAAGCTTCTAACCTTCTTACAAAGGTTTTAGAGTGGGGAAGGCTGATGAGCTATCTGGAGCAATCAACCAGGTATATTTCTTATAACAGTCGGATCGGAGGACGCTATAGATACTACAGGGACCCAGAAATACTTAACTCTTCTTATGGGACCCGATATGTAGGAGACATGGATCGAATTTTTGATATCTATTCTGAATTGATCTCACCAATGCAAGATTTCGTCAGAGAGTCGTTCCCTAAACATCCTGATGATTCAGACTTTGTTTATCGACAAGCAGTCAAAGCTAAAGCATTCGATGCTTTAAGGGGACTCCTTCCTGCATCTTCACTATCAAATGTAGGAATCTACGGAACTGGCCAGGCATACGAAGCCTTGCTACTAAGAATGCGAGCCCATCCACTTCCTGAATCAAGATTCTATGCTGACCTTATGCTTGGCGAACTTCGCAAGGTCATTCCGTCATTTCTTGAGCGTGTCGACCTTGAAGATAGAGGTGTCGTATGGAGTGATTATCTTGAGAACACCCGCGAAGATACCAAAGACGTTGTTGCTTCCTTGCTTCAAGAGGGAACTCCCATCGACCCTTCTCCTGTTGTAAGGCTTGTAGATTTTGACCCAGATGGTGAATTAAAAATGATAGCTTCCATGATGTATCCACATTCCAACTTGCCTGAAGAGCAGTTGCAGCGACGTGTTGCAGGATTGAATACTGAAGACAAGCTTGCCTTAATAAGAGCTTATGTCGGAGACAGAAGCAACCGTCGCCATAAGCCGGGCAGAGCCCTAGAGAGACCCTTTTACCGTTTCGATGTTCTTGTCGACTACGGCGCCTTTCGTGACTTACAAAGACATCGAATGTTAACCATGGAATGGCAACCGCTCAGTCCAACGCATGGATATACTCGTCCGCCACTGATTGATGCAGCAGGGATGAATGGAGCGTTCGATGAAGTAATGGAGAGATCAGCACTATTGTACGACCTACTCCTTGACGACTTTCCTGATCAAGCTTCATACGCTGTGAGTCTGGCGTACAAAATTCGATTCAACATGAATATAAACGCCCGTTCTGCAATGCATCTGATTGAGTTGCGCACAACTCCCCAAGGCCACCCCTCATACCGAGAAGTGGGACAGGAAATGTTTAGACTCATTAAAGAAGAGGCTGGCCATCAATCGGTTGCTGAAATGATGAAATTTGTGGATCTTACTGACGAGACAGATCTGGAAAGACTAGCAAGTGAACGCCGTGCCGAAGAGAAGCGAGAGCTCTCGCCATAAAAAATCTGAAAAAAGATCAGATTTGTCACCCAAAGTATGAAAGAAAGGCCTATTATCCCCCTGATAAGGAAAAGGTTTTACAATGTCTGACGAATTGGAAGAGGGAAAAGACGCCCTCGACGACGATGAACTTCAAGAGGATTTTGGCGATGACATGCCAGAGGATGAGGAACTTGAAGGTTCTGAGGACGGCGATATTTTCGATGAGGATGACGAAATTTTCGATGATGACGATGACTCTGACGACGATGAGTTTGATGATGATGATGATGATGATAAAGGCCCTGCTACTACAGATGCCATCAGTGACGATGAAGACGATGATGACGAAGTCGAGGCAGATCTAACAGCTATTCTGGAAAACCGCATAAAGGCAAACGATGATGAAAATCCCGAAGACGGGGAGTCGGCTAAATCCGCTGACGGTGAAGATGCAAATGTTGTTGCGAAACAAGAGGATGAAATGAATTGCCCTAGCTGTTTTCTGCTGGTCAGTAAAGCCGCCATAGAGAAAGATGGGGAGTGCCCTCATTGCGGAGCCGTCATCAAATGGCCGTAGAGTCAGCGAGAATCGCTGAGCAAAACGACCGTGTAGTATTCCAGTCATTGTTCAATGCATCTCGTGATGAAATAGCTGATCATAAAGGCGCTGATCTCTGGGAGAGGACAAGAGCGCTAACTGGAACTTCCTCTGAAGTTTTTGAAAAAGTTTCTGATCATGAAGACTTCGTTTGCATATTAGGGACCTACTGTGACTATCCATTTGGATTCCTTATTGCACAATGGGTTACTATCTACGATAAAAAATCACTTGACATTCGAGAAGTTTTTGTTGACAGTAAAATGCGGTCAGTAGGAATAGGTGAAGCGATGATGTCGTTCCTCTTCGAGCAAGCTAACAAATCCTCTACTTTCTCAATAGTTGCCAGAGCTTTGCCAGGAGATCGCGAACTGAAAAACTTTTTCGAACGATTTAAAATCACTGCGCGGATTATAGAGGTGGAGCGAAAGTTGTAGTATCTCCTTGGCGAAACCTCTACTCAGTAGATTGTTTTAAGGAATCAGTAAAGATGCCTGAAATATTAGGTATCCGATCGGACAGCTTCTTAATGGTGTCTACTAGTTCATCAGAAATACGTTCAGGAATACCCTTTGGTACAACCTTTAGCCTAATTGGTGAGAATGCAACTGCTTGGACTACCACGCTCCACCTATGTGATGCAGTATCACTGTCTAATGAGTTGTTTGCAAGGTCTACAAGAGAGTCCATAAGGTTTTCAGGTAAGGGAGTTCCTGGCTTAGGCGGGTGTGAGGTTAAGTTGAGTGCTCTTACTGACTTTCCTTCCTCTATTGCCTTTCTGATTTCTGAGAGCCACTGTTGATGCTCAAAGTCGATTCGTTCTCGGAGGGACGTTTCGAGTTGGGATTGAATGATGGAAAGCTCATCAGATCTCGCCCATTGACCGCCAGCTGCAACAACGGATCGAAAGTCGCGTAAATCAACATCTTTCGCATTCATGAGAACAGCATCAGCACGGTCTTGCCACTCTGCAGTTTTCAGTTGCTTGTTTATCTTTTCTGCATACCGCAAAATTTCGACATCGAATCCTTCAGGAAGTTTCATGGTGCTCAATGTCTTTCTTAAGTTCGGAATACCCCTACTGAGAACCTCACGTGCAAGTGGTTTGTGTAGGTCGGGTAAACTGTCAATTACTGAATTCCTATGAGAACGTTTAGCCTTGAGTCGTTTTCCTCGCTGAGGGCTTCGAGATTGACGTGGCTTCTTGACAGTATCTTTTTTCGATTGCTGGGACTTACTCCTCTTTTGAGTGTTTTGGTCCTGGTTTTTGCGATTGCGAGTACCTTTTTTATTACGTTTTTTCTTCACTAGCTGAGTTGTTACGCCGTAATTTTCATTTCCCGAACCAAGAATTTCTATCGTTTCTTGTTCTTTTCGCTCATCTCGTTTTGGAAGAACACGTAGTATTTCAATTCCGTCAATTAGGAAGTCAGCTTCTACTCTAAAGTCATCGCCGATTTTAGTTTCTGCTGGGAAAAGCGATTTCTTTATGGTGCCCTTGGGTTCTCGGGCACCAAGAGCACGCCAAGTGTACTGCTTATCATCTATTTCGCTAGTAATTTCAATTTCAATACGGCTAGACATGCTTTAACACGGTACCTGCAGTTACGAGCTTTAAGCCTTTAAAAGCGTAAGAAATTATGCACTACTTAATATAAATTAGCTAAGATGATAAGACGGGGAGCTTGGAAACGCCAGGCTGAGAAAGTGGTCATTTACCACTGACCCTAGACCTGATCTGGATAATGCCAGCGGAGGGAAAATAAATGATAGATAAACCACTCGTAAAAATAATCCTTGTAGTTTCATGCTTTTTGTTTACGGCAATTGGACTTGGATGCTCCAGTGAGGATCAATCGGACAATGTCAATGAATGTTTTGAGGACCCTGGCTTGCCTCTAGTCGAAAAGTCCGCTTCAGCGGATAGTGATCTTTCTGGTGTGTCTATTGATCTAGTAACTTATGATGCCTTTCTCCCGCCTGAGGGAGCATTTGAGAGCTTTACCGCCGAAACGGGTATTCAGGTCAACCTGCTTCAAAGTGCGGATACTGGGACGATGGTTTCGCAGTCGGTTCTAACCTCCGGAGACCCTGTCGCCGATGTAATGTTCGGTATCGATAATACATTCCTTTGTCGAGGGCTCACTAATGATATTTTTCACCCTTACATTCCATCAACTGTCGATGAGTTATCTAGCGAGCTCCTTCTAGATCCTTATCATCGAGTTACACCAGTTGATTATGGTGACATATGTGTAAATTATTGGATAGATGAAGTTGGAGAAGAGCCATTAACAATCACACAATTAACGTCTTCGAAGTACGAAGGACAATTTGTTACACAGAATCCTGAAACGTCTGCTCCTGGGATGGGCTTTTTGCTAGCCACAATTGCATATTTCGGAGAAGATGGATGGCAAGATTTCTGGAGAGATTTACGTGAGAACGATGTAGGAATCGAATCAGGATGGACTGAATCCTATTACGGCGACTTCATCGCGGGAGGGGGAGATCGAGCAATCGTAACGAGCTACCTCACTAGCCCAATAGCAGAATTTATTTACGCACCTGAGCCTCTAGAGACGCCGCCAACAGCAGTAATTGCTGACTCCTGTTTTAGGTCGGTAGAGTTTGTTGGAATTTTACGAGGAACTGACCAACCAACAGCTTCAGCGATACTGGTCGATTATCTAACATCAACCTACTTCCAGGAATTGCTCCCTGAAACAAACTTTGTGTTACCAGCGAATTCAGAAGCTGTATTGCCAGATGCTTTTCGAGATTTCCTACCCACTGATATAGATCCTGCGAGACTGCCACCTGAAGAGATTGATGCATCACGGGACCAGTGGACCGAACAATGGACCCAAATTGTTTTACGATGACGACTATCGAAGGAATTCGAGATCTGCTCTAAATCTGAACAACTACCAAAAATACTTAACATCAACTGCATTAATTATTAGTGTTGGTTTCTTCTCTATTTTCTATTTTTTCCCTCTAGGAAAAATCCTTTGGTACGGTTTATCACCCGAAAATATTGCAATGGTATTTGGAGCTCACACCACATGGAAAGTTATATGGTTCACACTATGGCAAGCTTTAATATCGACAGCTGTTTCGTTATGCGTAGGTATATTGATAGCAAATATTCTCAGTCGGTTTAGCTTTCGGGGAAGAGGGGCACTAAGCGTACTCGCGACTATTCCTTTTGTTATGCCAACAGTAGTTGTGGCATCTGCCTTTCTGTCCCTAAATACAATATTTAAACTTGAGGGTACTGTGTTTAATCTAGAAGGAACAGTCTTCGGGGTCATCGTTGCCCACGTTTTTTTTAATACAGCGATAGTTGTTCGAACGCTAGGAGGATGGTGGGGGCAGTTAACCTTAGATCCGGAATATGCTGCAAGAACTTTAGGTGCCGGAACTGTCAAAACATTCTTTCTCGTTACCTTGCCGCGTTTGAAACCAGCACTAATCGCATCAGGATCATTAACCTTTTTATTTACGTTCACATCCTTCGGGATCATTCTTATACTTGGCTCTCTGAAGCAGGCAACTATTGAAACGGAGATATGGAGATACGCAACACAACGGATAGATATCAATACGGCTGCAGCGCTAGGAATCGCGCAACTAGCAATCGTTGTTCTTATGCTAGTAATTAATTCACGGCTTCGGAATAAGTATGGGACATCAGAACTTGGGTCAATTGCGGTGACCGACGAGAAGGTATATGCAACAAAATTCAGAAGCCTCCGACTTTACTCAGGAGTAATCTTTACGGTTCTTTTTTTAGGTACCCCTCTAGTTTTACTGATTGAGCGCTCATTGAGAACTCCTAAGGGATACTCATTCACTTACTATCGAGAGATATTTACTGAAAGTCAATCTGGCCGATTTAGCATCTTCGAAACTCGAACGGCGATTATCAACTCAATTACATGGGCTCTTCTTGCTATGGTGATCGCAACACTCCTCGGATATTTAGCAGCTGTTCTTCTGTCATCACCTTCAGCAAAAATTAGTAAACCAGCAGATGTGCTTTTCCTGCTTCCGTTAGGTACATCTGGAGTATTGCTAGGTTTTGGCATTATTGTGACCTTGAATAGCTCCTTTTGGGATATCCGTTCTAATTGGTGGATTATTCCAATAGCACAAGCGATCCTCGGTATTGGACTAGTAGCTCGGATAGTTGGGACAGCTCTACGTGACGTTAACCCAGAAATGCGAAATGCGGCAAAAGTCTTAGGAGCGTCTGACGCTAAAGTATGGCGTCACGTCGATTTACCAATTATTTCGAGGTCGCTAGTCGCAGGAGCATCCTTTTCATTCGCAATCGCAATAGGAGAGTTTGGTGCGACTGCATTTCTAGTCCGACCTCAACGGCCTACTATTCCGACAACTATCTTTAATTTATTAGGTAGGCCAGGCGCATCGACATATGGTCAGGCAATGGCGCTTTGTGTTGTATTAGCTGGAATAACAGCGATATCGATAAGTCTGCTAGATAGAACTGGGACGGTGATTCGTGACACTGCATAACGGGCTTATAATTGAGAACCTTGATGTATCAATTGACCTGCATAAGATACTACATGACGTTTCCATTGACGTTAAGCCGGGAACTATAACCACACTATTGGGTCCTAGTGGGTGTGGGAAAAGCACCCTCCTCAAGGCCATAGTTGGACTTCTTTCAACAGACAAGGGAGATGTAAGTCTTAATACAAAGAGTCTTATATCAACTCCTGCCCATAAGAGGGGGATAGGGCTAATGTTCCAAAATAACGCTTTATTTCCGCACAAAAACGTAGAACGAAATGTCGCTTTCGGACTACAGATGCAGGGGAAGAGACCTGAAGAATATGAAGAAAAAGTTACAGAAATGTTGGATTTAGTAGGGTTGTCGGGATTCAACAAACGCGAGATCGGCACATTATCTGGGGGTGAAAGCCAACGTGTTGCTCTAGCTCGCGCACTGGCACCCAGCCCAAAAGTTCTGTTACTAGATGAACCGTTCAATTCACTAGATAGATCCCTCCGAACAGTCCTCCTTGATGAAGTTCGCGATGTTCTAAAAACGTTGGATATTGTTGGAATCCATGTGACCCATGACTGGGATGAAGCCACACGCATCGCCGACAACATAGCGTTCATGAATCAGGGTCAAATCATTAGAACTGGCTCAATAGAAGAAATAATAGAGAAACCGAAATACTCAATTGTGGCTGACCTAATCGGACTAGAAAGCTGCTGGACCCCAGAACTCTTCGAATCTGGAGGAATTACATACTTCGATACTCCGTGGGGACGACGGGAACTTGATACACCCAATTCTGAAAGTATTGCCGCTCTGATAAGGCCAGAAAACATCTACGAAAAACCAGATGGTATCGACGTAGAAATCCAGACCAAAGTATCCGTTTACGGAGAATGGATTTACAAATGCAGACTAGAAACTGGTTTTATCGTCTCTGTCAAAACAATGAAGAACTACTCAATAGGGGAGAAGATTAGCCTTTATGCATCCGTAGAGAACGTCGAGACATTAGAAGTTCTCTAGCGGTCAAGTATTGAAAGCTTCAGCAATCAGTTCATATGAACGAAGTCGTTGACTGTGGCTATAACAGATAGTCACCAGAAGCAATTCTTCAGCTTCATATGTATCCGCTATTGCACAAAGTTGACCTTTAACACGATCTGGGGTGCCAATAACCATAGGTCGACTAGGGGAGTGAAAACGTAGATCGTTGAATTCCTCATTCACATCTTTAATATTGCTTGTGTCTGGTATCGGTCCACGAAGTCCGGAGGATCTCCAAAGTTCAAGGCTTGACAGCATCTGTTGCGCATCCTCTTTACTATCAGCGCACAAAACACTGACTCCAACACTGACAGAAGGATCTGGGTGCTCTTCAGAAGGGGAGTAGTGCTGACGGTAGAGATCGCAGACAGTAGCACCATCGCCGTTAATGAAATGAGCCCAGCTCAAAGGAAGGCCACAATGTGCAGCGACACTTGCAGATCCATCGCTAGATGCTAATAGCCACATCTCTGGAACTGAAGCAGTAGTTGGTAGCGCCTCTACTCCAGACAAAGGGCCCGACTGAATTGTTTTTCCGCTTAGTAGTTGCCTCAATGCTAAAAGAGATTCGAGGTAATTCTCGGATCCAGAAGCGCTTCCAGTCGACTGAAAAGCATATGCGGTCCTAGCATCGGATCCGGGAGCTCGACCCAACCCAAGGTCGATCCTGTTCGGGTGTAGGGCTTCGAGAACTTTAAAATTTTCTGCGACTTTCAAAGGGGAATAGTGACTTAACATCACTCCGCCGGAGCCTACACGAATAGTTTTGGTGTTCTCAGCTATGTGGCCTATCAAGATCTCAGGGCTCGAACCAGCTAACCCGTGCATTCCGTGGTGTTCTGCAACCCAGTAGCGGTAATAACCTAAATCATCGGCGAACTGAGCTAAGTCAATAGAGTTCCGTAAAGCCTGTGACGGGGTAGTGCCTTCGGGTACTGGACTTTGATCTAAAACGGAAAGACGCACATTATATAGTCTAATTAATGCGTACTGAAGTCACATCACGAATGAAAAGTAATATAGGCTTCGTGTGTTGGAGTTAAGACCCGAACTACTGTGAGATGAAGCAATAAAGAAGAACAAGATTCACCATAAGGAGTTTGTACTCAGCGATTGAAAATCTTTAAGGCCAAAAAGTATTTAGATGAGTAAATTTATGATATCCATGTTAGATATCAATACTATAAAGGAGAAACATGAAACCTAAACTATTACACGCCTGGGTTAGTAACCGAGCAAGCGACTTAAGAATGATGGTGCTTGTCTACACGGCTGCAACAATTGGAACTCTATTTCTGGTTCGAGATGCAGCTAACTTTGGAAGCGAAATGCAATTTGCAATTGCAGCAGCCATTGTCTCATTCGGCGTAAATGCGATCGTCTGGTTTGATGGAGCTATAGCTGATATAGGAGCGAGTAGATCATCAATGGACCAAGACTTAGCTAACTCTGAAATGGGCAAAAACTTCAAGAGAGCTCCTTTTATTATGTTTCGACTTATGGCTTTATCAATAGTAGTAGTCAATTCAGTAGCACAGATAATAGCGCTTTACGCCTAAATAGACGGTCGATAGCCAATAGAGCACAAGGTCATAGTTTATACAGTAACGCCGGAAATACACGTTATGTAAAGTAAATATGCAATTTTCCCCTATAATTACTGATTAGTTCGACTAAACACTTCGTTCTTGTTAACTTTAAATTCACAACTTTATTTAATTAAAGACATTTGAGAATTAATTAGACACTTTAGAAGGAGCTAACGTGCTTGGCGATAAATGGATAACTGATCGAACTCCTACTGAGAAATTTCCACACTATACGAGAGCAAACGGTGCTGACGTTTTGGCAGATCCTGTTACTCCACTTGGGTGGACTTGGTCGTGGGAATCTGGTGTTGTTCTAGGATGTCGTGATGGTTTTGTATCATATGGTGTTTTCGATGCAGATGAATATGGCGATCCTCCTGAATCATTTGGCTTATTTGGTGGATATTTCTACAATTGCCTTACTCAGGCAAGGATGATGGGCGTTCGTCAACCTGGAGCCACTCCAGAAATGGTGGACGATGCCTACTTTGATGCTCATCCGGACGTGCCTCCGTACGTCCCTGAAGATTGGCATGAAAGTGAAGTCCACTCTCAACGCCTTGAAAAGAACGCTGAATATCTGCTAGGTACTGATTCTCATCCTCCTATAGAAGAATTGAAGATCCTCGCTCAGGACCTTCGAGATAGTAGACCCGATCTGACCGCTCTTACCTTGTCTGAACTTGTTGAACGGGCGCGTGAAATGCAGTACCCAACGAGGCAGATTTTCGATCAACATGTGATGGCGTCTTTAGCTGCTTCGAATGGGCCCGCTATTTTAACTGGGATTCTTACGGAGGTCGGGCGCGAAGCAGACGTTGTAAAACTGGTGACTGGTATCGGCAATGTAGATTCAGCTGAGATTGGCCGAGAACTCTGGACTTTATCTCGAATGATTCGTAACTCGGAAACTATGAGTGCTCATTTTGATGAATCATCTCCAAATATTGATTCTGACCTCCTAAGTGATGAGTTTAAGGAAAGTTTAGAGGGCTTCCTTCATCGCCATGGTTCTCGGGGGCCAAATGAGTGGGATCCAGGTTCAGATACATACGAATCTAATTTGTCGCTAACCTTTAGTCAGCTTGACCTAATTCGTAAACAAGACGATTCAGCTGATCCCCTTCTTGCGTTTGAGCGAAACGCTTCAGAGAGGGAACGTCTTAGAGCAGAGTTTGAAGAAATGTTCGCTGAGAACGAAGAAGCTTTAGGGATGTTCTCGGTCGGTATGAAAGCTGGTGAGTTGTGGATGGCTCTTCGTGAACGTAATAAATGTAGTGCAGTTAAACCAATTCATGAAGTCCGTATGTGTTTCAACGAAATTGCTGATCGGATGGTTGTAGAGGGCCATCTTGATAGCAGGAAACAAATATATATGCTTTTGGAAGAAGAAGTCGATGGATTCATCAGCGACCCATCTTCGTATACTGACCTTCTTCGCGAGAGAGAAGTTGACTACAAACTCCTGTTTGATTTGGATCCTCCATTTATCGTGAACACTGTTTGTCCACCTCTCAGTGAATGGCCGAGGAAGTCTGATCTGGACTACTCCCCCGTTACCGTTGGAGAGATAATGCAGGGAAATGCATGTTCACCGGGAACATATACAGGGAAAGCTAGGGTCATTCTTGATGCTAGTAATCCTAGCGCTCTTGAACCAGGTGAAATTCTCGTTACATTCAACACTGATCCTGCGTGGACACCTCTATTTCTAGCTGCTGGTGCGGTAGTTGTTGATCTCGGTGCTGTTGCAAGCCATGCAAGTATCGTTAGCCGTGAACTTGGTATCCCATGTGTTGCGTCGGCAACTGATGCGAGTAAACGGATCCCTGACGGCGCCACCATAACTGTTGACGGAGCAGAGGGAACTGTAACTATCCTTGAGCTTCCATAGGCGGAGGCTTGCCAAGTAAATCTAGGGCAGAGACAAAGCCTGATAAGAGAACACAGGGTTTGGTATTTGCCGCTCTTCTTGCCGGCTTTATCGGCGGTTGGGATGCTTCATCATCATTTTTTATATTTCCAGATATCAAAGAGACCATTGCGAATGGAGATGCTGCAAATGCTTCTTGGGTTCTATCAACTCCTAATATCGTTGGCGCTGCTCTTTTATTACAGTCTGGACGACTAACTGATAAGTATGGACCTGAGCGCCTTTATCGATTCGGTGTCATCTTTTATACATCTGGTGTGCTTCTATGTACGATCGCTCCTACTTTGTGGACTTTGGTCGGGGCAAGGGTAATTTCTTCCTCAGGTCAAGCTGTAATGGGGCCCGCTGCTATAGCTGTAGTCTTGCTGAATACCCCAATTGGAAGTCGAAGTGAAGCTGTAGGTAGATGGGGATTCTACACGGCTGTTGCTGGGGCTCTCTCCCCCATCGCTATCTCTCAATTAATCGATACTTTTTCATGGAGGGCACTATTTGCGCTTCAAATACCGTTAGGTCTTTTTGTTGGATATCTCCTATACAAATACGGATCTAAACGAGCCGAAAAAGCAGATTCAGATGTTGCTTTACGACCAGTTGATGTCTTTCTAACAATCGCTGGGTTAACAACACTGATTTTACCTATCGTAAAAGCAGAATCTTGGGGGTGGACATCTCTGAGAACGGTTATATTTTTCATTATTTCGTTTGCGTTAATCGGTGCACTTCTGTTTCGTTCCGATTCATCTCCTTCTTCTCCACTTCAACTTCATCTTTTCTCTAGTAAAGGATTTCTATTATCATCAATAATGTCGGTAACCGCCGGAGTGGCTTTCTATGCACATTGGTTAGGGATGATTCTGTTCTTGACTGAAATTTGGCAGTACAGCCTAGTTAAAGCAGGTTTGCTTTTAACTATCATGCCCGGAACCATGAGTTTACTATCTGTCTATGCAGGGAAACTTGCTGACAGGTATGGAGAGCGATTGGTAATGATTCCTGGAATTTTGGTCTATACAGTTTTGTATGGTCTTTTCTGGTTATTTTGTGGGACATCAGAGAATCTACTATTACTAATTTTGGCGCTTCTTGGCTCGGGAGTAGGTATGGCTTGTGTTTGGCCGACACTTACTTCTCTTGGCGCTCAAGGAATCGAGGAGAATCTTATCGGGAGTGCAACCGCAATTATTCACACGTTTCAAAGGATTGGAGGAGCATTCGGGATTGCTATGGTTTTAGCAGTCGTAGGCGATGCGAGTGGCGTTGGAAGTATCAACGTTCATCGTGATGGCGTATTAGTAATAGCCATAGGTGGTTTGGCTACCTTAGTTTGCAGTGTCTTTCTATCAAGCAGAAACTCTAAAAACGCTGCAAGATTTCCTGCGTAACGGTAGCAAGGTGGATCCCGTCTTTAGAATAAATGGCTCCTGTTGCTAAACCACGATTACCCATATGGATAATTCCAATATGATGATGAAGTTGCCAGTCATACGGGTTGGATTTTTGATGAAACCAAACTGCATGGTCTAGGCTAGCTCCGAAAAAATTTGGAGCTTCATCGTTGTCCCAATTCCCGTCAAACTCAGGGTGAAGACGAGCTGCTGCGTCGAATGGTGCATCGTCGCTTGCGTAAACTAGTCCTAATTCATAGGAGCTTTCGTCGTGCTGTGGATCTCCACTTAAACGAATCCAAACGCCATGTCCAGAGGAAAGGGTGCCCTTCGGAATGACTTTTCTCTCCATTATGTTCGACCAATTATCGGAGGGCAGATCCTCTGGGACTGGCAGGTCATTTGGAAGTGACTTTTCTTGAATTTTTGGCCCATCTTCATCTATTTGGAATGAAGCTGAGAGATTTAATATGGCCCCTGGTGATTGTAGCGCTACGACTCTTCGAGTTGCGAAGGATTTGCCATCGCGCAACCTATCTACTTCAAGCTCTATGAGTTCATCACTAGATCCCCCGCGAATGAAGTAAGCATGAATTGAATGAACATGGTAGTTGGGATCTACCGTTTGCTTGGCTGCATTAAGTGCTTGTGCCACGACCTGCCCACCGTATACTCTCCCCCAGTTGTATTTGGGACTTCGAGCTGAGAAACGGTTATCGTCTATTTTGGTAAGAGTAATTAGCTCATTAAATGTATTGATGGGGCTGGGGGAATTCACTTGTCGATCATACTCTGATTTACGCTTAATTAGCTAAGGTACTAAAGTTTTGAAATGGAGAAATCATTTATAGTAACTGGAGTGGCTAGCGGTCTTGGCTCATGTGTAGCTAACTCTTTGAGGGCAAATGGCTCAAAAGTCATAGGGATAGATTGGAAAGGTCAACCTGATATTCGAGCTGATCTTTCAAAGGAAGATGAAGTTGTTGGTGCAATGGAACAAGCATTTTCAATGTGCCCGAATCCGAATGGCGTTGTTTCAAATGCGGGCCTTAGTCCCGTGCATGAGAATCATCTTGAAATGATTGAGGTCAATTGGTTCGCCGCAAAGATGGTTCTGGAATTAAGTTTGAACTATTTGGCTTCTAGTAAAGGTTCATCTGCTGTTGCCATTGCTTCAATTGGAGCAGCCCTTGGAGGCGATCCCGAGCTGGAAGGATGTCTTCACTCAGAAGACAGAGAAGGTATAGAAAGCTTCCTTGCTAATATGCAAGCTAATGACCCATCTAGTTCGGGTATAGTCGCATACAGCACTTGTAAAGCCGCCTTAGCTCGCTTTGCACGAACTAACGCCCAGAGTTGGGGATCTAAGGGCGTTAGGTTGAATGTAGTAGCTCCTGGCAAAATGGATACGGCCATGTTGGATGGTTTATTGTCTGACCCTGTTCTCTCTGAGGGAGTTTCAAATCTACCAAGTGGCGTTATGGAGACTGGACATCCAAATCAGATTGCTGATGTTGTTAAATTTCTACTTTCTAGTGATTCTTCATTTGTTCACGGACAGGTGATTTACGTGGATGGAGGGACGGAGGCGATTATGAGGCCTGATTTAGTGTAACTTTTTGCAGGAGTCCACCACTTTCATCATTACTGCAGGAACAATGGGAAAATGGTATTCCAAGCAACTTCTTTATCTGATTTAGACTCAGAGATTTTAGATAATCTTCCTTTAGATATTCGTGACAAAATTATTGCAGGTGAGATTGACAAATTACCTGACAATATTTTGGATACTGTACCAGATTCCATTTCAAGTAGGATCCCTCCTTCTCTTATAGAGGCAGCAAATTCAAATCCTACCCTTACACTTATTCTAGTCATCGCTGGAACAATTGGTGTTATCGGATTCGGGTATGGGGTGATGAAAAGCGGATTTAAGTCTGCTTTTTTCTTTGGCGCTGTTGCAATAGCTGCATGGACTTACTACGCGCTTCTCTGACTATCTTTGTGGAGTGCCCGCACCAAGTCCGCCATCTACATAAACTATTTGCCCAGTGACATAGGCAGATGCTTCAGAGACAAGAAATAAAACAACTTTTGCTATGTCGCTTGACTCCCCTACCCTGCCTAAAGGGACTGCTTTCGCTCTTTTCTCTTTAGCACCTTCTTTGTAGTTTTCACTTGTTCCAGGTGTTTCAATCAAACCAGGTGCAACAGCGTTAACTCGTATAGGAGCAATCTCGAGTGCCCATTGCTTAGTTAATGTTTCTACCGCAGATTTTGACGCTGCATATAGGCCCAGCCCAGGAGAATTAGTTCGAGCAGCTAGCGATGAAATATTTACAACTGACCCTGAAGAAGAATTGCGAAGATGGTGAATGGCAGAACTGGTGCAAAGCAGGGTGCCAAGGATATTAACTTCTAGGACTTCTTTTTGATCATCAAAATTCATATCTTCTAATTTCTGAGGTATCCAGATTCCAGCATTATTGATTAAGGCGTCTAAATGAGTAATTGATGAAAAAAACTTTTTGACCGACTCTAGGTCGGTGATATCCACTTGTGCATACTGACACCCAAGTTCAGAACTTGACTGCTCGAGAAGGTCGTTATCCTTATCGAGTAGTGTGACTCTCCATCCAGCAGACGTTAGGTGCTGGGCACAGGCTAGGCCGATACCTTGAGCTCCTCCAGTTATTACTGCATGCATTTGTAGCCAGTTTCCTTAAGACTTTCCATCTTCGTATATTTTCCTAATAAGCCAAAATCGCATAAATCTCGTGATGCCAAATTTAATAAACATGGCTGCACCGACAACAGTTATAGATACTCCGCAAATTGCGAGAATTATGTGTTCGTTATGTTCGATATTATCTACAGCGAGATCTCCACTATTCTGAGCCCCTGCTACAAAGTAAGCAACAAAGGCAAGAACAATTCCTGAGATCATCAAGATAGCTCCTAGCAGTTGGTATAACTTGTCTCGGTTAGGAGCTCCCGTTTTAATGTTTAAAGAATCCACTGCATCTTTAAAATCATTTAGTCTCTCATTTTCCATAATTATCCTTTAGTAATATCTATCCTAGATAAGCGTGCTTTAAATATTTTTGTATTTCAGAAGGAATACCTTCTTTGATTAACTTGCCGTGAGTCATAATTCCAGCTGTAGTGGCTATTTCTAAGACTATGTTGGCAAATTGCTCAACTACCAAAATAGCGACTCCTTCTTCAGCTATTTGTTGAACAATTTCGTATAATTGTCCAACGATAAGGGGCGCTAGTCCCATTGACAATTCATCTAGAAGTAATATGGCGGGGTTTGTCGATAGCGCTCTGGACATAGCAAGCATTTGCTGCTCACCCCCAGAGAGAGTCCCTGCTAGTTGATTTGTTCGTGAAGATAACTGTGGAAAACGCCGGTATGTGACCTCCTCAATTGCTTCTATGGATACCCCAGAACTTGTCATCATTAAAAGATTCTCTCTCACAGTTAAGTTTGGAAATATTCCCTTGCCTTCTGGAATCGTACAAATTCCTGCCCTTGCTAAAGCATTGGGTTCAGACCCGTTCATAACTTTGCCAGCGATAATTAACTCTCCCTTTGTTGGGAGCAGTTGGCCGGAACAGACTTTTAGGGTAGTTGATTTCCCACCACCGTTTGGCCCAAGAAGTGCATAAATTTGACCAGAAAATAACTCCATTGAAACATCTTTGAGAATCGAGATCTCTCCATAGCCTGCGGTGATCCTCTGAAGGGATAGAAGGGGTATCATCGTTTTTTGAATCCCAAATATGCCTCAATAACCAATTCGTGTTCCTGAATTTCTTCTGGAGTTCCTTTGGCAATGACACTACCGAAATCAAGTACGTTTACTAGATCGCAGGTATTCATAACGAGACTCATATCATGTTCGACTAGAAAAATTGATATTCCGGAGTCGCATAGTTCTCTCAAAAGCAATCCGAAACTTTCCGTTTCTTCATCATTCTGGCCAGAAGCAGGTTCATCAAGAAGTAAAATACTTGGTGACAGCACAAGCGCCCTGGCAAGTTCCACTAGTCGAGCTTGGCCTGTAGGTATTTCACTGGCCATGCTATTGCGGACAGAATTAAGTCCAGTCAGGTCTAGTATTCTGTCAATTTCAGAGCTGATGTTTGAACCTAAAATTTCAGTTCTGGAGCTGTTCCATTGGTTGCTTATTTCAAGCGAAACACGAATATTGTCGATGACTGAAAGACTATTGAATAGTTCGAGCTTCTGAAAAGTACGACCTATACCTATTCTTGCCCGTTTATGAGGGGCTAGAGAAGTAATATCTTCATCAGCAAACAGCACCCTTCCAGAAGATGGCGTTAGAAGTCCGCTAATGACATTGAAAAGTGTTGTCTTCCCTGCTCCGTTAGGTCCAATCAATCCTGTAATAGTTCCTGGATCGATGGCAAGTGAGACCTCATTAACCGCTATATGTCCGCCGAAGTAGACAGAAACATTCTCCAAATTGAGAAACTCATTCATTTAGGGTGTTCCTCTCATCAACATTGAAATCGGATGTGATAGATAGCTCAGCATCTATATAGGAAATAAACTCATCAGAAAAGTCATATTCAATTCCGGCCATTTCAATTAGAGTGTCATTTCTGCTCTTTACATCTCGATCTCTGGCTTCTGCAAGCAAAGGCATCAGGAATAGAATGGGCAGGGATGTCAGGATGAATACCCAACCGTTATAGACCTCTATAACCCTAAAGAACCAACTCAAAATCATGAGAGAGCTTCCGCAGACTAATACAGTTCTATGATCCTTCTTTTTGAGGATTCGGAAGCCATCAAATATCTGACTGCCAACGCCACTTGGATTTCTACCCAAGCCTATTCCGGCCAATGCAGGTCCCAAGAGTAGAAAGAAATCTTGCAAGAATGTGAATAACCATCTGAAACTCCCCCAATCCTCAGCAAGTTTTCCCCAGAAATCTCCCATCACGATAAATGCACAAGCATAAATTATTCCGCCGAATAGAGCTCCACTTACATACCCGATTCCACCAACAACAGTAAGCATGAATAGGGCGAGTCCTTCCCAGATGGTAAATGGGTAATCTTCCTGAATCGTTCGAAGATTTGATGCATGCAATGCACCACCGAACCCAGCAATCGCTGCAGCTAACGTAAATACCGACAGTTTAAGACGACGCATGTTCATTCCAAGAGTTGCACATGCAGCTGGACTGTCCTTCATCGCTGTTAATTGTCGACCATACGAGCTTTTTCGCAACTGAATTAAAGCAACAGAAAATATGCAGAAAATTATTGACACGAATATGAGCATCGCCCATTGTTTCTCGGCAAAATTTATGCGCCAAAAGTTAGGGCGCGGAATATTTAATGCACCATTGTTAAAAATGTTGATGGACACGTCTTCGTTATCTCCTATTAATGGGATATCGAATGTAAGCGTTTCTCTCTGTTTGTAAACCATTCTGTCAACAAAGATTGCAAATGCGAATGTCGCCAAGGCCAGATAAAGTCCTCGTAACCTCAGTGCTGGAAGGGCGACGACAGCACCAATTGAACCTGATATTAGAGCTGCAACTACTAATCCAGACAGAGACATACTCTCTCTGCTAGCTATCCCTGTTCCGGTCGTTCCGTCGAAGAAAACAACAAGTATGAAAACAATAAAAGCAAAACTAACTACGGCGAAGAACAAACGACTCCTTACGAGGCCAAATGCGGGAAAAACGAGAACACCAAAGGAAATAGCAAGAAGAACGATTAGAGTCGCGAATCCCGGCCCCGTTTCGACCGCAGAACCTACATCAAATTGAAAAGCTGATATTGCTCCGATACCAGCAAAAGCTAATGGCGCTAAATTTAATTCACCGGCGTAGCCGGTGAGAAGGACCATAGATAAGGCGATTATTCCCATGGTCAAACCACGGGTAAGTAAAGATTCCCACTTATCTGTAATAATCAAGCTCAAAGCTGAAACTACTACTACAAATATGGAGCTCCATACAAGTGATGCCTGAATAGATGGAACTGCAAATCGTTCGCGGATAGTTGCTGCATGGCTCCCACGAAGTTTTTCTTGCGGCAACAGTAAAAGAACGAAAAAGAGTATAACAACGGGCAATGTTGTTCTTAGTTCCGAAAGCCAAGGCCACTTTTGTCCGGTACTTGATATCCAATTCCAATATGAAACTGAAAGTCCAATTACAAGTCCTCCGATAAATGTGAGAGGCAGATTTCTTAATTTTCCGAAGATGGCAGCTGCATATGCATTTACTACAAGCAACGTAAGAGCTAATACTCCCAATCCACCAAGTAGTGGTGAAATCAAGACACCAGCAACCGCCGCTAATATTGATCCAATTGCCCAGCTTTGTAATGCAGCTCGGTTGGGGCGACCACCATTGAGTTCGACGAGACTTGTATTATCAACGACAGCTCGCATTGTGATACCGATTTTTGTCTTGAATAGTAAAAATCTTAAAGCAACAGCTAATAGAACTGCGACGATCACGATTATTGTTTGATGCCATGTGATGTAGGCATCGCCAATTGACCACTTGGCGTTCCTTCCGAAGAAGGGTTTTGGAATTCTCTGTTCAGCTCCTTGCCATACCCAATTCGCAATTCCGATAAAGCCAAGCATCACTGCGATAGGTATAACTAGTTTCGTCGTTTCACTTGTCGCTTCTAAGCCTCGCATTACAACTATCTGCAGGATTATTCCAATTATTGGTGCTGCGACAAAAAGAACGAATAGCAACGCTATCGGCGCCGGCCAGCTTCCTCCCCAACCGTCGTCCCACCTTAATTGCCAATAGAGAAAGGCAGAGAACATACCTATCGCCCCATGCGCGAAATTGAAAATACCTGAAGTGGTGTAAGTAACAACTAAGCCTGCTGAAGCAATCGAATATATTGCCCCTGTAGCTAAACCTACGACCGTAAAAGTGATGAATTCGGTCATCAATTATCTTCGTACTCTCAATCTGTAAATTGATGCGAAACTCGATTTTCATCAAGCTTTGCTTGTTCGCTCCATTCAGTTGTGAACGATGAAGACCATGACTCATCACATACATAGGTCCCGGGTTCCTCAGGGAACACCCGCCTGTATGAATCATTGACCAGCTCCATTACCAGTCCACATGGAGGTGTCTCGTTAACGCCAGGATCACTTGGAACGTGTAGCCCCCCTCCCGTCCATTCATCGATAGCATCCGCTTCGTTAAGTACGCACTCTCGAGTCAAATCAGATCCGCATGCCTTTGCTGCAGTGGCCCAAAGCATAAATGCAGACGCAGTTTGCATTCCAAGTAACGCTACTTCACCTCCACTGGCATCCATGATCTTTAGGTAGTCGTCTACAGCTTTAGAAGCATTTCTTTCTTCAAAAGGAATATATGCGCTCCTTATGAATGTTCCATTCATTACTCCGTCACTATTAGCTCGCCGGCAAGAGTCTTCGTAAAAGTTTGGATCAACGGAGTAGATAGCTTCGAAATTATTAACAGCTGCAGATGCTCTAAACGCTTGGTAGTTGGGTAAGCAAGTTCCTGTGAAATATACATGCTTAATATCAGAGTCTTTCAATGACAAGATGAAAGGTGTCCAGTCATCTTCACCGTTAATGTTATATTCCAGATTCTTTTCGAATTCGAAACCAATTTGGGGATAGGAAGCTAGTACCTTATCCTTATTTTCTATTGTCGCACCAAAGTTCCCGTAGACAGTTGCTGAAGCAGTTATAGAGTCGGGGTAATTGTCTGAAATCCAAGCGGCGATTGACAAAGACATACGGTCAGCAGGATTTGGAACCGGTTGTATCATCCATGGACCATGCGCAGCAGCAGCCGAAACAGTCCATGCGGGAATATGTGCAAGTTCGCACTGGACTCTAGATTCTTCACCGAAGCCATCTACTGCGAATCCCTCACCGACCATCATGAACATCCGCGGGCAAGCATCTAGCCAAACTGACGAGACTTCAAAGATTTTTGCGTCGTAGAGCTCAACAATTATTTCCCTTCCTAGGATTCCTCCCATTTCATTGCATGTATCTACAAATGCTTGGATCGTATCGGTTTGCGTAATATTAAGACCAAGTGAGCCAACAAATCCTCGATCATCTCCACCGCCGATAAGAATACTTTCATCTGTTACACCTTGATCAGTAGCGCCGTTTGCGGCACCTGGCCCGCATGGCCATTCGAGGTTGCCGAAGGTAGGTGCTTCTGGTTCAGGCGGAGGCGTTTCTTCTGCATCATTAGTGGTTTGGGTTTCTGCATCTTCACTATTGCTTTCGTCAGTCTCTTGGGTGGCCGTACTTTGATTTTCATTCGCTTGCGTGACGCTGCTAGAAGTATTTGTCTCTGAACTACTAGAGCTCGCAACTCTTTCACTTCCACCGCAACTCGAAGTGACTAGTGCTATTGCGATAAAGGTCGATAGTAATTTAAGCAAAAGTCTCATGTAGCCCCCAGACATTCAATTCACTGCACGTACATTACACTGATTTGGAGGCTAGGTCAGATTCAGTTGGGGTATCTTAACTATGTTTTCTGCTGCTGGATAGCAATTAGTCTATTTGTCTTTTGCCATCGAGAAATTCTTGGCGTGCTCTCTGGCCTTCACCTGCTAGATTCAGTTGAAACGTAAAGCCTTGTTCGTACCGATAGCTTCTGTTTACATCTTGGGTGTCAATACCGATTGCAGAACGTTTTGCAGTCCGGATCGTAAGTGGATTCTTAGAAGCTATTTTGGAAGCGAGTTCAAGAGAAGTCGAATCCAATTCCTCTGGAATAACGTGTTTATATATCGTTCCATATCCGTGCAGTTCTTCAGCAGTCGCAGTTTCACAGGTGTAGAGCATTTGTCTAGCTCTCTGACGGGGAACAAGTCGTTCAAGATGTGTGAGAGCTCCAAGGGCACCGTTGTCTACTTCCGGCAGGCCAAATTGCGCCCCGGTAGAAGCAATTACGACATCTGAGCAACCTACAAGCCCAATTCCAGTTCCGAGGCAAAAATCATTAACAGACGCAATGACAGGAACAGCGCATTCATGAACAGCACGGAACGCTTGAAAGCAAGCTTCATTTATCTGAAGTATTCCTTCATGGCCTTCTTTCTCTTCAAGCTCTTTAATATCAACGCCAGCACAGAATCCTTTTCCAGTAGCAGTAATAATTAGGACTGAGATTTCAGGTTTGTGCCGAATCGAGTCACATATAGCGGCGATCTCGAACGTGTCATTGATATTGAGGGCGTTCACCGGTGGATTATCCATAATTACACGGAGTACTCCGTTACTGTGAGTGTCTAAATGAATTGTCATACTACCTCCTTGCTACTACAGAACTTCCATGGCCGAACATTCCGTAGTTAATTGACATGCCGACTTCCGGATTAACTACTTGTCTATCTCCTGCTTCACCCCTGAGTTGCCAAGTTAGCTCACACACTTGAGCAATCGCTTGGGCGGGTATTGCTTCACCAAATGCTCCCAATCCACCAGATGGGTTAACTGGTATTCGGCCTCCGATAGATGTATCACCGCTATGGAGCAGTTCTCTAGCTTTTCCAGCTTCGCAAAGCCCAATATGCTCATACCAATCCATTTCGTATGCAGAGCTAAGGTCATAAACTTCTGCGAAATCTAAATCTCTTGCTGAAACTCCTGCCTCAGCGAACGCGTGTTGTGCTATTTGGTTTTTAAATGTATGTGAGGGATCACCAGAAACAGCCCATGAATCTGAAGCGAGATATGGCATGTCTATAATTGCATTTGGGTAAGTCGGTCCAACTGTAGAGATTCCCGATATTTTCACAGGGTCCGTTATGCCTTTTTGCTTTGCATATTTCAGGCTAGAAACTACAAGAGCCGCTCCCCCATCGCTTGTTGTACATATTTCTAGCAGTCGAAGTGGGTCTGCGACGATAGGAGACGCTTCAATATCCTCGTTTGTGAATGTTTTGGTAAATCGTGCATTGGGATTTTTTGATCCGTGAAGAGAGTTTTTAACTTTTACAGCAGCGAAGTCCTCTTCTGTATCTCCGTATAAAGCCATTCTTCTTCTAGCGAATAATCCAAAGTAAGCAGGATTTGAAAGGCCGAGCAGCCGAAATCGCAACCAGTCAACATCTTGGGGGCGGTCACCAGGGACAGGTGCGAACATGCCTTTTGGAACCTGGTCGGCACCCACAACAAGAGCAACATCGCAAATTCCAGAAAGGATCTGTGCACGCGCGATAGATAATGCGGTTACGCCTGAAGCGCAAGCAGCATAGCTTGATGCGAGCTGAGCTCCTTGAAAACCAAGTGCATTTGCAAACGTAGAGGCAGAAACCCATCCAGGGTAGCCGTTACGGACGGTGTTGGCTCCTGAGACAAATTGGATCTCATCCCAATCTACATCCGCATCTTTGAGTGCTGATCTCGCAGCATGGACACCGAGATCAACGAACGATTTTCCAACAAATTTACCCCATGGGTGCATTCCAGCACCAAGTATGGCTATTTCTCCTACGCTCATTCGCGTCCCCTTCTAAAAGGTTCCCATTTCCAAACCATATATTGATATTCATCATCTTCATACAAAACATCTAAAGCGACTTGAACTTCCATACCGACCTGCATATCTCTAATTTGAATGCCGGGCATCATCTGGCCGCAAACGACCATACTTTCTTTTTCTAATTCCACGGCTGCAATTACAAACGGTTTGAATGGCTCGTCAGTTATAAGATACGGAAGGGCAGGAGGGTAATCAGCTGAGGTGTAGCTCCAAACTTTACCCTGTCTAGTAAGAGCGACCTCCTCCCTATCCTCATTTGCTGGAGCTTCTGGGTCATTTCCTCCTAAATCCTTAGGAAAGTAATAACTCCCAGACGTCTTAGACCTTCCGCCAATCAAGGCGGGGGCATCAGGGTCCATGGTAAACATTCCTTCTACGGCTGGCACTTTCTTCTTACCCATATCCGCATTCTAGAGGCACTTCAGGCGGCTTTTTGTGACTTTGCGTTATCAAGTCTTGTAGAATCTAACAGTGAAAGTTGAGACTCTCGTCGTTACTGACTTAGATGGTACTTTGTGGTTCGATGGAGAAGAGTGCCACCCCTCTTCATTGACAGCAATTGACGAACTAAAAAAAAGAGGGATTCCCCTATTAATAGCTACTGGTCGACGTCTAAGAAGTGTGACCGATGCTTTCAAACGCTACAAGCTCAGTAATCAAGCAGTCCTTCTAAATGGATCTCTTGGTTATTGTTTTGAGACATCTTCGAACTTTTTCCTTCAAGAATTCCCAATAGAAAGTGAGTTACGAATTAAAGAGATCTTTAATGATTGCTCTCTATCTCCCTGTTTCTACGCAGACGATAGCTATGTTTACGTCTCTTCGCCAACAACTAGTAAAGGTCATCTTGAAGTAATCGGTGCTGACCTAGTCGAAATTGATGATTTGGATCTATTTCCTGCAGATAAAAAGATTTTAAGTTTTTGCATACTTGGTATCGATAAGTCTTATCTAGAGAGAGCAGCAAATATTATTTCTAGAGAATCTTTAGGGACAGTCGCTTATTATGAAGACAGGCTATTTGGGAAACACTCCATGATGGTTCAGCCGCCATCTACATCAAAGTGGACCGGCGTAGTAAACTGGTGTGACTACTTCGATATTCAGCCTTCCAAAATCATTGCTATTGGAGATGCGGGCAATGACAGAGAACTATTAGAAGGTGCAGATGTATCGGTGGTAGTAGAAAGATCGGAACAATATTTACTTGAAATGGCAGATTACGTTATACCTCCCCCATCAAAGGGTGGTTGGGCCAACGTGCTAAATCTAATTTAGTGAACAGAAACTAAAAATCGTTTTCTTGATCAGCTAGCCATTCTTTCTTCACTTCTCGCCAAGCTTCATCTGTATGATTTCTTCGCCAATAAGGAGAAATTGAAGCGGTTTCAGGGTCAACTTGTTTTTCACTTAACAAGTACTTTCGTAACTCTCGAACTTCACCTGCTTCGCCATGGACGAAAACGTCGAAAGTTCCCTTTAAGAAATCAAATTCTTTGATAGCAGTTAATAATAGTGTCGAAGGATCAGGTGCGTTTTTACGATGAAGCCACTTTACGTCAACAGTTGCGTCCGAGTGGAGTGGTACTTCGAATTCCGCACTGTCTACGACGAGAAATACCACACAGCGATCATTAGCGTTTAAGGTTTCAAGTGAAGCGCTAATTCCAGGAATTGCGGTTTCATCACCTGCAAAGAAGTGCCAATCGACATTTGGGTTAGGAGAATAGCTGCCATTTGGTCCTTTAAACTGAAGTCTGTCTCCTTGATTAGCTCGTTTTGCCCAAGGTCCGGCGTATCCGCTATCACCATGAACAACGAAGTCTATAGTGAGTATCTTTGCGTCGTTATCCCATTTACGGACTGTAAAACGTCTCGGTCTAGGCCGAAAGTCGTCACCCAGACCACGAACTTTATCTAGGTCAAACGGAATAGAATAAGGAGCATCAGCGGGAACGAAATAGCCGTTTATGTATTGGTCTGTGTACTCAGTTGGCTCAAAATCATCAAGTTCTCCACCAGCAAATTGCACCCGAATCATGCCGGGAGTAATACGCTCTATGTCTATAACTTCTGCAAACATGTGGTCCTTCAATCTCTGATTAACTTTAGTAATAAGTGTTGCGTGGGTCTATTTCTGATTATTACAATTATTCATTAGTTTTTTCTCCTTGATTTCACCATTTTTTCTTATCCCTATACCATCATTCCGTACGTAAAGATAAAGTCATGGAGGCGAGATGTCGATTTCTTCCTGGGATGATTACCCTATTCATCAGACAGCAGAATACATTCGTCATCCGGCTACAAGTGATCGGAATTTCTACGACCGCTATTACTTTAATATGCATGGATCTAGCGATGAAGTGATGGCAATTTTCGGAATCGGCCAATACCCTAATCTGGGTGTTGCCGATGGTTTCCTAGCGATTGGCACAAAGGAAGATCATCGGGTTATAAGAGCATCAAGACCGCTCCGCGATAGATCCAATCTAAAGGTTGGGCCCCTTGAGATTCAAATATTAGATCCATTAACTGCTATTAGATTTATCTGTGATGATAATGAATGGGGCGTAAGTATGGACGTCCAATGGGAAGCATCTCAGGCACCTTTAGAAGAACCAAGACAATATCTTAGAAGAGAAGGAAAAGTAGTGTTCGACACTCAGAGATTCGCCCAAATGGGACGGTGGACAGGAACTCTTTCAACACCAGACTCAACTTGGAATGCAACTCCGGACAAGTGGGGTGGAAGCCGCGATCGCTCTTGGGGAATCAGGCCTGTCGGTGAAAAAGAATCAGACGGGATACGACAGGGCGTTTCAGTTATGGAAGGGCTCTGGAATTATTTCCCAGTAGATTTTGGGGATCACTCAATAATTTATATGCTGCAAGAAACTAATGAAGGTGTTCGCGAGCTGGAAGAAGCAATGCGCGTTTGGACAGATCCTTCTAAGCCAAATGAGTGGCTCGGCAGGCCGGAATATGAACACGATATGGTTCCTGGTACTCGAATGCTTAATGGCTCTGTGATTTCATTTAGTGATTCAGATATTGTTATGAACTGCACTCCCCTCCTAGCAAACTTTGTAGCTATTGGAACAGGGTATGGCATTGAGGACGATTGGCGACATGGAATGTACCAGGGTCCAGATCCTGTAGTACAGGGCCTTCATTATAAGGTTGAGGATATAAAAGGCATTGGACAATATGGGGTCGTCGATCATGTAGGAAAATTTGAATACGACGGTCAGGTGGGATATGGATTGTATGAGCATGGGTTCTGGGGTCGGTTCGAAAAATATGGCTTAAACGATAGGGCTGCTGTATTTCCTGAATAGATAGAATCATTTTCGAAAAGTCGTGACATTCTGTTATGAATCGAGCTAGTCTGACATTGGTCAATGATTGACTACGGGAGAGTTCAACTTAGTTGGCGCCGAAGGAGCAAGGGTCCCCCCGAAACTCTCAGGCAAAAGTACCGTTTAGATCGACCAATCTGGAAAGAATGTTTAGTCGTTCACCGAAGGGGAAAGGCAAAAGCCGAAGCTCTCAGGTAGTAAGACAGAGGGGGACATAACTCTTGGCATCGAAAGGAAGTTATGTCTCAACCAGCGGATTTCTCTCGAAGACACATTGGCCTCAATCAAGAAAATGAGCTTTCTATGCTCAAATTTCTCAATCTCGAGTCTATTGATGATCTTATCGATAGGACAGTTCCAAAATCTATCAGGGATTTATCAGAAAATATTTCACTACCTCCAGCATTAAATGAAGTTCAAGCTATCGAACGACTTCAAGAGATCGCAGCACTGAATGTTGTCAATATCTCGATGATTGGACTTGGATATTACAACACCCATCTCCCAGCGGTGATACAGCGTAACATTTTAGAAAATCCTGCATGGTATACGGCATATACCCCTTACCAAGCAGAGATATCACAAGGAAGGCTTGAGGCGTTACTTAATTTCCAAACGATGGTCTGTGATTTAACAGGGTGTGATATTGCTAATGCTTCACTTCTTGATGAAGCAACGGCAGCCGCAGAGGCGATGACAATGCTTAAACGCCTTCACGGAGGAACCAAAAATTTGTTTTTTGTTGACTCTGAATGTTTTCCACAAACAATCTCTGTTGTTAAGACTAGGGCATCAGCCATGGGTATCGAAGTAGCGGTAGGTAACCCTGATGAAGCTCCTGCAGAATGTTTTGGTGTTCTATATCAATATCCCGGTACATCTGGGGAAGTACCAGACTTATCTGATTCGATAGTACACCACCATGATGTAGGCCGACTCGTTGCAGTAGCCGCAGACCTCTTATCTCTATGTTTGCTTAAAGCTCCTGGTGAATCAGGTGCAGATGTTGTGATCGGCAGTGCTCAACGTTTCGGTGTTCCATTAGGTTTTGGAGGTCCACATGCTGCATATATCGCTACAAAGCATGAAAATAGGCGAACTATACCTGGGCGGATAGTTGGTGTTTCTCTTGACTCCCACGGAAATAGTGCTTTGAGGCTAGCTCTTCAAACTCGAGAGCAACATATACGACGAGAAAAAGCAACAAGCAATATTTGCACAGCGCAAGTTCTGTTAGCTGTAATTGCAGGTGCATATGCGGTATATCATGGCCCTGATGGGTTGCGTTCGATAGCAAATAATGTTCATGCATTAACCAGCAGACTCGCTGCAAACTTACGATCTAACGATTTTCAAATACTTAACGATACATGGTTTGATACTATTACAGTTAAAGTTCCGGATGAAGCAGTAACAGTATGTGAACGATCGCAACAAGCTGGAATCAATTTACGTCTGGTGGACAAGGATACGATCTCTATCTCTGTTGACGAAACTACGACAGTTGTTGAGATAAATAAGGTGCTCAACGCTTTTGGAGTGGCAGACGACAGTAGCGAAATATCAAGTCCCCTAAGCGACTCCCACTTAAGAGAAAGCGACTATTGTCTACACCCTGTGTTTAATAGCTACCATACCGAGACGGAAATGCTTAGGTATCTTCGAATACTTGCCGATCGGGACTTAGCTCTAGATCGCTCTATGATACCTCTCGGTTCCTGCACTATGAAGTTAAATGCTACAACAGAGATGCTTCCGGTTACCTGGCCTGAGTTCTCCAATATCCATCCGTTTGTCCCGAAAGATCAGCGCAAAGGGTATGACATTCTGATATCAGAATTGGAATCGTGGCTTATAAATATAACTGGATACTCTGCAATTAGCCTGCAACCGAATGCTGGGTCTCAAGGTGAATTTGCTGGTTTATTGGCTATTCAGAAATATCATCAATCAAGAGGTGAACCTGAAAGAGATATCTGCCTCATACCTGCTTCTGCTCATGGTACAAATGCTGCGAGTGCAGCGATGGCAGGCATGAAAGTAGTAGTCGTAGAGTGCGACCAGAATGGAAATGTTGATTTAGAGGATCTTGAGGCCAAATGTAAAGATAATAACAAGTCATTAAGTTCAGTAATGGTTACTTACCCATCAACACATGGAGTATTTGAAGAATCGATAACCCAAATATGTGAATTAGTTCATGATCATGGCGGACAGGTCTATCTAGATGGAGCAAACCTCAATGCCTTAGTAGGAATCGCACAACCTGGAAAATTTGGTGCCGATGTATCTCACCTTAACCTTCATAAGACTTTTTGTATTCCCCATGGTGGTGGAGGCCCAGGAGTAGGACCTGTTGCTGTAGCAGATCACCTGAAGTCGTATCTTCCTAATCATCCACTTATTGAAGACTCCGGACCTTCATCTGGGATAGGTCCTATCAGTGCAAGCCCTTGGGGGTCGGCAAGTATTCTTCCGATTTCTTGGGCCTACATTGCGATGATGGGCGACAAAGATTTATTGCATGCAACAAAGATTGCAATCTTAAGCGCAAACTACATAGCAAAAAGACTAGGAGACTATTATCCAGTTCTGTTTACAGGTGAAGAAGGATTCGTTGCTCACGAATGCATTATTGATATTCGGCCTATAACTCAAAGTACAGATGTGAATTCAGATGATATTGCTAAGCGCCTAATGGACTTCGGATTTCATGCCCCTACAATGTCGTTCCCAGTTGCCGGAACATTGATGATAGAGCCTACTGAATCTGAATCTCTAAGTGAGATAGACAGATTTTGTGAAGCGATGATCACTATCCGAAAGGAAATAACTGATATTGAAAACGGAGTTATCAATTATCTAGATTCGATGCTCCACAACGCTCCGCATACTGCATCTCACGTCACTAGCGATGCGTGGGACATGCAATACACAAGAGCCCAAGCAGCATATCCTGTCGACTTCCTTCAGAAAAACAAATACTGGCCTCCAGTGGGGAGGATAGACGGGGCTCACGGAGACAAAAACTTAATGTGTAGCTGTCCCGATATAAGTGAATACCGTTAATCTTCTATGGCAACTAGTTAATGAAGAAAAGAGGAAAATATGCCTGATGCACTAGTAGAGCGCGATGGACACATCATGACTGTCACGTTAAATCGTCCCAAAAGCAAGAATGCGATCTCTGGGCCGATGATTGTTCGGATGTATGATGCGTTCGTTGAAGCATCTGAGGATGACGAAATCCGCTGCATCATCGTGACTGGAGCTGCTGGAAACTTTTCTTCTGGCGCGGACTTGAAAGCGATGTCTGGCAACGCTGATGATGCGGATACAGGAATAGATATGAAAAAACGGTCATCTGAGGACCCCGAAATACACTGGAAAGGTTTGCTCCGGTCATATCGTCCTACGAAACCGATGATTGCTGCAGTTGAAGGAGTCGCTATTGCGGGCGGAACCGAAATACTTCAAGCAATGGATATTCGTGTTGCTGGGAAAAGCGCCAAATTTGGGATATCTGAAGCGCGATGGAGTCTATACCCAATGGGTGGATCAGCAGTACGTCTTCGACGTCAAGTCCCATATACTGTTGCTGCTGACCTACTTCTTACTGGAAGGCATATCGATGCTGAAGAAGCTAAAGAGATCGGGCTGATCGGCCATATTGTTCCTGATGGTCAAGCTTTAACCAAAGCAAGGGACATAGCTGAGAGTATATGCAAAAATGGGCCACTTGCTGTTGAAGCGATACTGAAGACATTGCATGAAACAGATGGCATGACAGAAGAGGAAGCTTTAGCTCATGAATTCACATATGGATGGGAAGTATTTACGAGCGAAGATGCTAAAGAAGGGCCTCAAGCTTTCTCGGAAAAACGCACACCAAATTTCAGAAAAAAATAATATTACTCACCAGATACAACATTGATTAGCGGTTTACCTTCTATAAACAATTGTGCATTCTCTACTAGTAACGCCACAGCGTTTTCCTCGTAACTATCAAAGGAAACCGAACAGTGTGGTGATAGGTACATATTTTTCGCGGACCAAATCGGGCTATCCATCGGTAATGGCTCATTACGGGTAACATCTAAAATTGCTGCTCTAAGATGACTTGAATTTAATGCTTCAACTAGGTCATCCTCCACAACGTGCACTCCCCTAGCAATATTACAGAAGATAGATCCGGGTTTCATTAGTGAAAAGCGTTCTCGATTGAACATGTCGCGCGTCTCATTATTAGCTGGGGCAGCCATCACAACCACATCCGACATCCCGATCATCGTATCTACCTCACCTGGCGAGAAAATTTGATCGACATCTACGTCAAGGCAACCGATGTTAGGGTTTTTCTTTGATGCGAGAATTGTCATCCCAAAGGCTCTTGCTCGAGTTGCTACTTCTCTCCCTATTGATCCTAAGCCCACTATTCCTATAGTTTTACCGTAAGCTTCAGACCCAAATTTAACCTTCCAACTTCTTTCACGTTGCTGCTGATCAATCGTTCTTAAGTCCTTTAAAACCTGCAATAATCTAGCAAATACGAACTCAGAAATTGATGCGGATGCTATACCTCGAGCGCTGGTTTGCACTACGCCCATTTCTGTTAGAATCGAAGAGTCTATATGGTCATAGCCAGCAGAAACTCCTTGAAACCAGCCTAGATTCGGAAACAATGACCGAGGATCACTCGGTAAGTCCATTGATACGATAGCAACACACTTCTGCCATTCAAGTTTCGTAGTATCATCGATGTCTGGCTCTGCATACAATCCAGAATTCACCCCGCTATTCAAGCCGCGATCTGACCTAAGTTCGTTTGCTTCAATGTATGGAGTGTTAATAATTTCGATCGGATAATCTTGACACAACTTGCTAAGAGACTCGTGCTCTTTCCTTAATGGAAATAACATTCCCATCTTCAATTTTTCAGTAACCATGTCTGCCCCTTAGCATCATTGCCCATCTTAAGGGTATTCTGCGCTAAGGAGAATTTAAGAGGAGTTGGCGTTGAAGAACAAAGTAGCAGTAATTACAGGTGGTGCGAGCGGCATAGGAAAATCGTTGTGTTATCGATACGGCCGAGCTGGCTACAAAATATGTATAGGTGATATAGAAGAACCAGCCTTGACTAAAACAGTTGACGATCTAACTGTAGAAGGCATTGTTGCGTATGGATACACTTTGGATGTATCTAAGGATTCATCTATGGAAAAATTCACCGAATCTATCCTAGAGGATGTAGGACCCCCAGGAATTATATGTCTAAATGCAGGTGTCGGAGCTGGCGGTCCAATTGATGCTACGGAAATTAAAGATTGGGAATGGATTCTTGCAGTCAACTTATGGGGAGTTATCTACGGAGTTAAAAACTTTCTGCCAGTATTGAAAGAAGAAAACGATGGACATATTGTATTTACTTCATCGATAGCTGGGCATCTCTCATATCCTGGCATGGGGCCATATAACGCAAGTAAGCACGCTGTTCTGACAATAGCTGAAACACTCTACTTCGAATTGGAACAGATGGAATCTAATGTAGGAGTCAGCGCATTATGTCCAGGGCTTGTAAGAACAGGAATTCTAGACAGTAATAGGAACCGTCAGGAAAAGTACAGAGTTCCAGCCCTACAGCAAGAAGAGCAAGAAGACGATCGTAAAGAACTTATTGAAGAGATATATGCCAACTCTTTGTCTCCCGACGTTGTTGCAGATCTAGTTTTCGAGGCTGTCGAAGCGAAAAAGTTCTATATATTTACCGATAAAGCGCACCATGATCATATGCGCATTCGCCATCAACGAATAGAGACCGCAAGTAACCCGTCATTAGATGGAGACCTGATAGATCACATCACGACAGGAATCAATGAGCGAGAAAACTGAATCACTGTGAACCGTGAACATTACGATTTAATTATTATCGGAACCGGAAGTGGTAACACGATAATTACGTCAGAGTTTGACTCTTGGAAAATAGCAATAATCGAAAAGGGGATATTCGGAGGAACATGCCTCAATCGCGGGTGCATCCCATCAAAAATGTTGGTTCATGTAGCCAACACCATTTGTGAAATTGAAAGAGGTGAGCTTATTGGAGTCGACGCGTCAGTTAACGGCCTTAGATGGAAAGATATTGTAAATCGTATTTATGGCCGCATTGACCCTATAGCAGAAGGAGGCGAACAATACAGAGAGAATTTGCCCAATGTAACTGTCTATAAAGGGCACGCAAAGTTCGTCGATAATAAAGTCATTGAAGTTAACGGCATCCAATTATGTGGCCATAAAATAGTGGTCGCAACTGGGGCTAAACCATTTATTCCACCGATACCTGGATTGAGTGAAATCCCTTATCAAACTTCCGATTCGATTATGAGACTTGACTCATTGCCAAAATCTTTATCTATTATCGGCGGAGGTTACATTGCTACTGAGATAGCGCATATCTTTTCATCTTTTGGCTGCCGTGTAACTGTTTTTGCTAGAGGTCCTCGACTATTGAGAGGTCAAGATAAGGAAATCGGTCTTCGGTTTACGGAGTCCTTTAGAAACAAAGTAGATGTGCATCTTAATGTAGATTTTCAAGATATTTTTGAGGATGAGTCTGCTGGAGTGTCTATTTCATGTCTGACTCCCCTCGGTCATGTTTCGCTCTCAAGCGAAATGTTGCTTGTGGCAACTGGAAGGACGCCTACAGCAGATGAGCTTAATTTGGATTCCACTGACGTATCGACAGAATGTGGGTACATAGTAACGGATGAAAATATGAGGACGTCCGTCGATGAAGTTTTTGCTTTGGGTGATGTTACAAATCCGTATCAATTAAAACATTCGGCGAATGCCGAAGCACGGGTGGTCTCACACAATCTAATAGATCCGGATAATCCAATATCAGTAGATCTTGACCCTATGCCATATGCAATATTTAGCAACCCACAAATAGCATCGGTAGGTGCAACAGAAGAGGACCTTCTAGAAAGCCAAACTGAGTATGTTAAGGGGGTTGCTGATTATTCAGAGGTAGCTTACGGGTGGGCGATGGAGAACACAGATGGGTTCTGCAAAGTGCTTGCATGTCCTCATACTGGAAAAATATTAGGAGCTCATATCATGGGGCCACAAGCTTCAACCCTAATTCACCAACTGATTCAAGGTATGAAGTTCGGTCAAGGTGTTCAAGAACTCTCAAGGGGTATGCTCTACGTGCATCCGGCCTTAAACGAAGTCGTAGAAGTTGCCCTATTGAAAGCCAATGACTCACTACATTGAATTACTTATTAGCCCTGATAGAAAAATTCCCACACCCTGAAGGCATATCTGATCTATCCTCAGGTGTATGAGTAGTTCGTTCGGTTCAATATTTCGTATACATACATTTGGTGAGTCTCACGGTCCATCTGTGGGTGTCGTGATTGACGGTTGCCCACCGAGGCTTTCTCTCTCAATCGCCGATATTCAAAAAGATTTAGATAGGCGCCGACCAGGCCAAAGCTCTTTAGTAACCCAACGAGATGAAGCTGACATAGTTCAAATACTTAGTGGCTTACATGAAGGAAGAACGCTAGGTACTCCCATTGCTTTAACTGTCCAAAATAAAGATCAAAAAAGTGGCGCTTATGATCACTTAAAAGATGTATATCGCCCATCGCATGCTGATTACACAACTGACGCTAAATACGGAATAAGAGCCCACGAAGGTGGGGGTCGCTCTAGCGCCCGCGAAGCAATTGGGAGAGTAGCGGCCGGAGCTATAGCAAGAAAAATATTGGAGGAGGCTTGTGGCATAGAAGTGCTTGGATGGGTTCAGAAGGTTCATTTAATTTCAGCAAATATAGATCCATCCCAAGTTAGCTATGAAGAGGTCGAGGCTGATCCCACCCGCTGTCCTGATCCTAAAGCAGCAGCTGATATTGCAGATGCAATCAAAAAAGCGCGTAAAGACGGAAATAGCTTAGGAGGGGTAGTCAAGTGCGTTGCGCGTAACGTGCCAGCCGGACTTGGAGATCCTGTGTTTGATAAGTTAGAAGCTGATTTGGCTAAAGGTTTAATGAGCTTACCGGCTTCAAAAGGTTTCGAGATCGGTAGTGGTTTCAAAGGAACAGGAATGACCGGACGGGAGCACAATGATTTATTTGAAATTGGCGATGACGGAAATCCACGAACTAGAACTAATAATTCAGGCGGAGTTCAGGGAGGGATTTCAAATGGTGAAAACGTGATGGTTCAAATAGCCTTTAAACCTACCGCAACGATCGCTTCGTCACAGGAAACCATAGATAGAGATGGAAATGAAGTCGAACTTTCAGCAAGAGGACGTCATGATCCTTGCGTTCTACCAAGAGCTGTCCCTATGGTCGAAGCTATGATCTGTCTTGTTCTTTGTGACGCGCTACTACGTCAGCGATCTATTAACATTTTTGATTCATAACGAATAATGAATTACGCCGAACGGTAGAAAGGTAATCTCACAACCTTTGCGTCGCTATCATTTTTCTTTGCTCGTATACGCACCTGTGTTCCGTCTTCTACCTCAGTCGGAATAAAGCCCATAGCTATCCCAGATCCGAGTGTTGGTGAATAGTTTCCGCTTGTTACTTGACCGATCACCTCGCCATTTAACAGTATGTCTTGACCATGGCGGGGTGGTCTACGACTTTCTGAGATAAACCCACGTAAAGAACGACTAGGGTCATTATCTAGTTCATATTGTAAAGCTTCTTTCCCGAAGAAGTTCCCTTTATTCATAGAAACGACCCATTGCATATTGGCTTGTAAGGGGCTTATCCCCTCACCCAGTTCTTGTCCATGCAATGGCAATCCAGCTTCGAGGCGCAAGGTATCTCTCGCCCCCAGTCCTGCAGGTATGCAACCAGCTTCAAGTAATGACGTCCAAAGGACCGGAGCAGAAATTTTTGGGATGCTTATTTCTACTCCATCTTCTCCCGTATATCCTGTTCCAGCGACCGTTACTGGTATCCCGTTAATATCCATTTCTCTAACATGAAATCTTTTAACTCTTGCCGCTTCAGCAGATAAAGAAGCCAGTACCTTCCTAGAAGTGGGACCTTGGACTGCTATGACCGCTCTATCTTCAGTAATGTTGTTGATGGTTAGTTTTTTCTTGCGGCGAACTATAGCTTCTTCGACTCTTTGAGTATTTGACGCATTGGGCATAACTTCAAACTTATGCTCTCCGAGCCACCATATAATCACATCGTCAACAACATAGCCTTTTTCGTTTAGCAGATGAGAGTACTGTGCACGTCCCGGAGAAATTTTTGTTAGATCGTTAGTAAATGCGTATTGCAACTCTTCAAATGCCTCTTCACCTTCTATAAGAACGGATCCGAGGTGAGAAACGTCGAACATCACACAAGCGTTACGACATTGATCGTGTTCACTTAAAGTCCCAGTGGGATACGATATTGGCATTTCCCATCCAGCAAACTCAACTAGTTTCGCTGAAAGCTTTTGGTGTTCTTCAAGAAGAGGCGAACGTTTTAAAGTCATCAGAATAAGTGATTAATTACCTGATGCTGTTTGTGTTCCCAAGTTTATATTGATGTTTTGTTCATCGATTTCTGGATGAAGTTCGACGATAGCGGCATCAATCTCCTCTTTAACGTTAGACAAAGGCAATATGTTCAGGACACCTTGACCCTTTTGTAAGAGATCAATTATTTCTTCACCGCTTTTTACTAGTACGGATTTATTGCCAGAAATAACCAGATTTGCCGATGTAACGTCTTCACCTAGGTTTTCTTTAAGATACGTGAATACTTCTCGAACAAGCTCTAATTTTATCCCAGCATCAAGTAGATCTTTAACCACTCTTAGTTCAAGCAGATCTTTGTATGAGTAGGCTCTTCGGCTTCCGCTTCCCTTTGCTGTTTCTAATGACGGAACAATTAGTCCAGTTCGAGTCCAGTAGTCAAGCTGACGATACGTGATTCCAACAATTTCAGATGCTTTGGTTCCACTAAAAGATCCAGTCGGATTATCTCTCTTCATTTCCAACTCCCCCTTCCATGTGCAAAATACACATAAGGAATTACGGTCATGTAACCATCTAAAGGGTATGTGAACAAATGCCTATCCACAACTTTGAGCGCATTTGGTAAGAGAAACTCCTAAATTCATAGGATTTTTCATAGTTCTTCACCTAAGAAGTCATCAGGTGTTACATCATCAAGAAAATCCCGAAACTCTGCTAGAACATGCTCTTCTTGGTCATTTTCATCATCTGGAATGTGATATCCAGCTTGTTGAAGCACTTCATCAACCACACAAATAGGCGTTTCCATCCTTAAAGCAACAGCTATAGCATCACTAGGTCTACAAGAGATTTTTTTAGTTCCATTTCCATCTCTGAGATGTAATTCAGCGAAAAAAGTTTTATCTTTGATCTCGGTTACTACAACACGTTGAAGTTCAGCATCAAGGTTTTGTATAACAATTGCCAATAGGTCGTGAGTAATAGGCCTCGGAGGTTCAACTTGATCCATTGCTAAAGCAATTGAAGTAGCTTCAGCGCTTCCGACAAAGATTGGTAGGAAAAGCCCCCGATCAGTGGACTCACGAAGTAAGACAATTGGCGAAGAAGCTGGAAGTTCAACTCTGACGCCTACTAGCTCCATTTCGATCATATCTAGAACATAACTGTCTTTTGAGAAAATAACTCAGGTAGACATATTTTTTGTAATAATTAAACCGCCTAATGAATAAAACGTCGAACGAGCAGCGATTTTAACTCGTAGCCGAGATGGGATATCTCGGTTACGGCATACTTCGCATCTTCACCAGCTAAGCCTACTAATCTTTGATCAAGAACAGCTGCTTCGCTTTCAGCTGCTCTTCGGTATGCGCGAAGATGTCTTGGTTCGATACCAAATCCTAAAAAGCGTGAAACAATCTGAGCGATTAATAGGTCGTCTACAGTATAAGTTTCTCCGCTAGAAGTATTTTTTTTAGGAAGTAAACCGAACTGCTCCATTGCTCTAAAGTCTGTTTCCGTTAACCCGCTTCGTTGGAGAATTTCGTTCTTGGATATTTCTAAAGAATCGTCTGGGGGTAAAGCAGGATCAACGTCATGGAAATTCCGTTCATTTTGGGGTCCTGATTCTAATTGTCGGGTTCCAGAACTTAACCGTTCTCGTATTACTCTTAAGGGCAGAAAGTGTTCGCGTTGCTGCCTGAGTACCCAGCGAAGTTGCGCCAGATCGCTCTCCGAATATTTCCTATATCCTGATGTTGTTCGTTGCGGGGTCAGGAGACCTCTAGATTCTAAATATCTGACCTTTGAAATTGTTAGGCCAGAGAATTCGTTAGAAAGGACATCAACGACTTCTCCGATGGTGTAATTGGATTTTTCATTCACTAGTAGTTTCCTGAAAGAAGACCAATTTAAATTTGCCGATTTGCAATGTGTCTCCTGGTGAGATTTCAGTTTCTTCATCGATTTGAGACATATTTACATAAGTACCGTTTAAGGAACCGACATCTCGGACACGTGCCGTGTTGGATGATATTTTGACTTCAGCGTGCCTTCGAGAGACTGTAATATCGTCAAAAAAGAGATCGCTTTTGGGGTGTCTACCAAGTGTTGAGATCTCTCGGTCTAGAATAAATCGAGAGCCGGCTAGTGGGCCTTCAGTGACTACAAATCCTGTACCTGTAGCTGTTCCTGAGGCTGAAGCGACGTCGTTATGCCCATCTGAAAGAAAATAGGTCTCTGTTGGCTCGTCAGCTTCCATAATCAGCTCGCTATCAATTCTCCGTACTGCTCAGGTGATAATAAGTCCGGCATGGACTCATCTGATAATTGAATTGTACAAATCCAGCCATCACCGTATGGGTCTTCGTTTAACAGCTCTGGTGATTCAACAAGGTCGTGGTTGACTTCAATGATCGTTCCAGGGATAGGTGCGTATATATCGGAGACCGACTTGGTGGACTCAACCTCTGTAATACTTTGGCCAGAACTTACAACGCCTCCAATATCTGGAAGATCAACGAACACAACATCACCAAGTGCATCCTGAGCATAATCAGTTATTCCAATTACAGCTGTGCCACTCTCTATTCGCACCCACTCATGATCTGAGGAATACAGCAAATTCTCAGGAATATTCATATTCTGACTGTACACCCTACGTATGCAAATTTCCTCTTGGAATTTACTGAAGCGATTCTCTATGTTCCTTCAGTGCATTACGTGCTAGTGGAATGTAGCCGAAGGCAGCGTAATAGTGAAGAAGGAGTGACGGAACCCCGATACAGTAAGCGATAATTTCCCATACTTCAGAATGTGTGCCGACTGTTCCAGCAGATATGAGGAAAAATGGGAATACGAACATTAGCCCAAAACTACTTGTCTTTCCTAGCCACGTTACTTCTATTGCTTTTGCGCCTAAACCACCCAAAATCAATGCTGCAATAGCAACAATTGACTCCCGTACTAGTGTTAGAATTCCAAACCAGATTGGCACTGAACCATCTATTAGCATTGAGAATACTGCGACCAAAAACATCACCCTATCAGCAGTGGGATCAAGAATTTTCCCAAGGTCTGAGACCTGATCAAATCTTCGCGCTATCCAACCATCGACCCAGTCTGTGGCACCCAGTATTCCAAGTAATAATGCAGCAGCTAATCTGCGTTCTTCTCCCAAAAGAAGCCAAACAAATATTGGCACCGTTCCAAGCCGGGCGATCGAAATAACATTTGGAATAGTATAAATGTTGTCTCTCCAGCTTGAATCTAGTTCTGAATCACCATTTACTTCCATTAGAGTTCCTTAGTCTATTATGGATCATTGGAGTAAAGAATGTCTTCTGTATTCACTAAAATTATCGCAGGCGATCTACCTGGACATTTTGTGTGGAAAGATGAGTTATCTGTTGCATTCCTGTCCATAAACCCTATCGCTACTGGGCACACTCTTGTGATTCCTAGATTAGAAGTAGACCATTGGTTGGATCTACCCCCAGAGATGAACACCCACTTGGTTAAAGTGGCCCAAATTATCGGCAAAGCTCAGATGGATGCTTTTCGCCCACTTAGGGTCGGCATGATAATCGCAGGCTTAGAAGTGCCGCATACCCATCTTCATGTTATCCCCATGGAAGGGATGCAGGATCTAGATTTTTCTAGAGCAGATACTACCGTTGACCAATCAGCACTCTCTGCTAACGCACTCCTAATAAAAAAGTGTTTGGAGTCCAAGGGGCATTCAACTGGGATCTGATCACTTATTCTTGTGTAAGGGATACTAGGCCTTGCCTTTCAGCTTCTGCAGGCGTTACGTAGGCCTCAATTCCAGCATTACTATATACCTGAACGAATCTTTGCCCTACACGAATATCCGCTTGAAAGTCAAGAATATCTACTCCAATCCAACCAATTGGAACTTCGCTTCTATCAAAAATAAACCAGTTAACATTTCTGACGGCATCACCGCCTAGCCTGTCATCGTATTCACTAGGTGGTGAAAATTCGAGAAGGGCAATCCGTTCGCTTAATAGAGGTAGCATTTTCTCCGAGGCACGAACTACTGCGTCATCTGGAACTAGCTCAGCCAATTCAAGTCGGGCAACATCAACTGGATTTTGCCTGCCCCATGTCCATGGCTCTTCGTAAGGAGACGTAACTGAGTTCGCAGCAAAAAACACTATCGAAGTAAAAAGTAATGCTCCGATAATTGCTCTATCTACGTTGACTCTTTGGACGATAATGCTTCCGGTTTTAGCAAGGGCGAAAATCAAAGCAACGAAGATGAATACAGTTATAGGAATAGTTTGACTTGCTTCACTTAGTTCTCCATTTTGCACATTAGCAGTTAGATAAATCGCGAAAAGTGGAAGGGCAGGAACCAGATATCTTGGAGCTACAACAGGTAGAAACAAAACTGGTGCAAGGAGTGAGACTCCGACTAGAAAATTAGCTTGTGAGAAAAGTTCGGATAGAAATACCAAAGGGCTGATGATGATTCCCCATACAACCGAAAATGGGTTACCACTCCCGTAATCAGAGAACGCCTCTACGTGTGGATAGTGCCCAGCGTTATACAGCGGTTGAACTCCAAGAATAAAGATGGTGGCCCATGCAATCCCGAGACTTAATGTCTGGTATCCGATCTTTTTCTTACCCTCTAAGAGCCATAGAACCCCCAACCCTGCAATGGCAAGTCCCAAGTCTGCCCTTGCTAGGAGTGCAATCGTAACAAAAATCCAATATCTCAATGTTTTTTCTGAAAAGCCCGAATAAACAGCAGAGAAGAGAAGAGGTAAAGCTAATACTTCTAAGTGAAACCCCGCGATATTCACTGCATGAACAGCGCTATAGAGGCTGTATACAATAATGATGGCGGTACTAGCCCCTGTCCTCAAATGAGCAATATTGCGGCTCATTCGCCAGAGTGGAATTACAGCTAAGGCTAAAGCGCCTGCTTGAATAATTATCAGTGTTATTGCGGTTGGAAACAGCTTCGTTAAGCCTGCTATAGGGTATATTAAGTAGCCTCCTTGCAAGGAAAGGTAATTCTGACCAAGTAAGGATGCATCTGGGGTAAATCCTTCGCCAATAAGCCAAACGGATTGCATAATAGCTGCAAGCCCCGCATCCTGACTTAGTTCGCGTGACCTTGCTAGTGCTAATAAAGCAAAAATAGTCCATAGAACGACAACACAGCACCACGGGAAAAATCTGTCAAAAGCAGAGCTCTCAAAGCGGGCCTGCCATTTTAAGAGTCTATATTCAAGACGTTTTCGCCAATGTAATGTCATGGTTTAACTAAAATAGCAGAACACCAAGTAGTTCAGGAATACCTACGCATTACTTATTATGCTCTAACCTGAATAGGACAGGTAGTAGAACGCTCCAGCTGCACTGACTCCTGTGACATTTCTTCCCGGCGCTCCCACAATTAGGTCGCCATTCAATGAAGCGAACGACAGTCCAAAGAGGGCTTCCGCTTGGGAGTTGCCCGTGATTGATGACTGATATGGGTACAGTATTTGATCATTCCCAGTTGAGATTTCACCATTAAGTCCAGGGAGTATCGCTACTGCACCAGCATTCATTTTCTTTGATATTGACTCACCAGGCACTCCGATGACCACATCAAGATTCTCATCTTCAATTAAGTCAACCACTTCAATGTAATGGCCGAATTGATCGCCGCTTTCAACTCTGTTTTTAACCCCTCTGGCATTTTGATAAAGGGTTTGGACACTGGGGTCTGTTTGCGACCAGTCTCCGGGGTTGTATCGTATTTGAACTTGTCCAGCATTTTGGTGTTGCCCCAAGTCTTCTCCAGGTATTCCTACTACAAGGTCCCCTATGCCGTCGTTATCTATGTCCCCTATAGCGAGAGCTGATGCAAATCTGTCTCCTGTTTCTGCTCTTCCAGGCCAATTGGGAGAATTTTGATAATACCAATCGCTTCCTATTCCGGATGTACCCTGAGCTGATCCATAGAGAATATGCAGGGCTCCGGCTTCGTATTTCGTTCGCGCTCCCCAACCCACTGTCTCGCCAGGAACACCGATTACAATATCGTCGTACTGGTCTCCGTTGATATTGCCGACGGCAATTGCTTCACCAAAGGCATCATCAACTTCAGGCTTACTTCTGATTCTTCTCGTATATTGGTGGAGGGTTGTACTTCCTTCTCCATTCAATCCATTGTTGGAGCCATAGATCACATGAGCTAAACCAGCTCTTTCCTGTTTTGCCACCCCTTCACCAGGTACTCCAACAACCAAGTCATCGTATGAATCTCCGTTTATGTCACCCGACGCTAACGAGAATCCAAACAGGTCACCTACTTCAGAGTGGGTGCCTATTCCGGGACTATATTGATGTAGCGATGAGGGTGCTGACAGTCCGGAATTGCTTCCGTACAGAACTGTAATCATTCCAGCATCTATTAGCTGATTATTGCTACCTAGATCTTCGTTGGGGACACCAATCACTAGGTCATCAAAGCCATCATTGTTAAAATCTCCTGCGATAAGAGATGAACCGAATCGATCGCCGCTTTCAGGGTCTGTTGTGAAGCCGTCACTTCCTTGGTTGAAGATTGAAATAGTCGCTAAATCAAGTGTTCCGTTGAAAACGTATACTGCTCCTGCGTTGCTCGCCCCATTAATTGCTAATCCTGGGGCTCCAACGGCAATATCATCAGTACCGTCTCCATTAAAGTCTCCTGTTGCCATGGAGGTCCCTAGCCTGTCGTTCTGTGTTGGGCCAGCATCTGCGGGTATTGAACGTCTATCAATTTGAGTTCCTGAATAGGGCCTGGGGACTACTGGTGATGATGGATCTGATGACTGACTTTGACCTATAGCGTTTTCCGCTATAACAGTGAATGTGTAGCTAGCGCCATTTACGAGATTATTCACATTGCACTGAACTGAACTTGTGGTGCAAGATGCACCCGCTGGTGTACTTGTCACTCGGTATAGAGTGATGGGTGTTCCCCCATTCGATGAGGGCGCATCCCAAGTGATAGTAGCTGAACCATCCATTGCCGTTGCGGTAACGTTTGATGGTGTTGTCGGAACTGAGAAGGTAGTAAACGTTGATATGGCCCAGTTGCTAAATCCGGTTGCATTTTCAGCTCGACTTCGGAAAATGTATTCTACACCATTTGAAAGGCCAGAAATGTTGACTGAATTCACAGTACCGGTTTCTATTTGATTCCATAAAGTACCAGTATGCGACTCAATCCAATCTATATAGGCGGAGACTCGTGTATAGACACCGGGGTATCCACTTTGTGCGCATCCTTCTCCCCAACTCACGATTCCGACGAGGTAAAGGGCACCAGCGTAGTTGCCGACAAGTGGTCCGCCGCTATCTCCTTGACAACTATCGACACCTTGTCCACCGGCGCAGAGCATAACCGAATCTAAGATTTCAACACCACTTGAACCTGGATATGATCCGCATTGGTCGTCGACTGACACAAGAGCACCTTGGAGAACATCCGAGGCGCTTCCGCCCCATGATGTCCTTCCCCAACCAGTAACAAAGAGAGAGTCGCCATCCTCTGGAAGTGAATACAAATCGAATGGTGGGAGTGATCCCGACTGAATGGGCGTTTCAAGGTGTATTAGCCCTATATCATTTGCCATAGTATTTCGATTCCAATCAGGGTGTATCAAAACTTGGTCAGCGGACACGTACGTTGAAGCTGGAAGGTTCGTAATTCCGTGTGCGACACTTACCGAACTCGCAGTTACGTATGCAGAACCCCCGTTTGGAAGATACTCGAGGCAATGTGCTGCTGTAATAACCCATTCATCTGAGAGTATTGACCCTCCACAGGACATTACCCATCCGGGATCAGTCGCAACCTCAAGCGAGACTTGATAGGGGTGATTTGTTATAGACACTGGATTCCCGCCAACAATGTCGGGAGTAACCTCCCCGTAGGTATTTGAAACTGCTAGCCATTCTCCAACGTCCGATTCAACCTTTCGGTACTGTATTTCATATCCCTCAATCGCTGACCCACCATTGTTCGGGGTTCCCCAAGATAATTGGACTTCACCTGACGCTGTTGAAACAACCGCTAAACTATCGGGAGAATCTGGAACTGCCAATGGGGTTACGTCACTTGATGCAGTTGATGGAGAGCTTTCGCCGATGGCGTTCGTTGCGGTCACAGTGAAGCTATAACTTGTGCCATTCGTGAGCTCTTCTATCGTGCAGCTAAGGCCTGCAGTGTTGCATGAAAGTGCACCTGGGTTAGAAGTTGCTGTATACCCAGTAATTGCCGATCCGCCATTGGTGGTCGGCTGTTGCCACGTTATTGTCGCCTGTCCCGATGTAGCTGATGCAGTGACATTAAGAGGTGCACTCGGCGCGCTGGCTGGTACAGTTGCGGGGCTACTAGCACTGGCATCACTCTGGTTTCCTCCCGTATAGTTCGCAACGACAGTGAACGTGTAGGAAGTACCATTCGTTAAACCAGTGACGACACAGGAATTAGTTGATGTTGTGCATGACCCGCTAGGGGTTCCTGCAACAACGTATCCTTCGAGACTACTTAGATCAGATAACGCTGGCGAGTCCCAGGTTACAAGCACTTGGGAATCACCTGGAGACGCGTCGACATTTGTTGGCGGCGGATACTGCATAGTTTCTTCAAGGATCACTAATCCTTTAGACCATGTCTCCCCTAGAGAAGTTCCTGATAGTCCCACTCTATAATTACCTGCTATCGCGGGGGATATCTCTTCAGGGATAAGCCATCCATAGCTCTCGTTCGAGAGTGCTTGATTAGCATTTATAGTTATTGTTTCTGAGTTAACTGGCTCAAGAATTAATCGAGCACAGAAGAAAGTTCCTTGATCCCAATCCCAATCGTCGAGTATCTTTAACTTCCAATCTCCTGATGTCGATTTACCATTAAATGCAGATAAAGCTTCTCTAGGCCTCGATTCGCCAACGTATGGAGGTGCTCGGTCGGAGATTGACTCAGAGGCGCTATCGGTAAAGTAGGCTAAATTCCCCGAACAATCTTGATCCCCAGTACCGTAGTTATTTTGTGACCCACCGTTTCTCCTGGCGAGCAGAACTTCTGTGCCATCAGGATGGACAAGTGAAATATTTAGATCAGCTACATAAGTGTGATCAAATCGCAGTCCCAATTGAACACTATCGATTGTCCCGCCCTCTTCTACAGATAAAATCACTTCAGTAAGGTCATCTTGCCCACCGATATCTGGCATAGAGTACACACCCTCAACCTCTGCAAATGCTACGGACTGTGCTATCAGATCTGCTGTTTCACCTATCGGCCCATCCCAGTCCCATGATGTTTGAACAACTTCTTCGGGGCTTGGAACTTCAATCTCCCGCGGCAGGATAAATTCGAATGTTCTTTCTTCAACATTAAAAGTTGCGGAACTTCGAATAGTACGCCCGGAGTTATCAGCTACTTCAGCAGTTAGCCGAAGAAGCCCAATAGTGTTTGTTTGGTAGGTTAAAGTTGCGCCATTTCCTAGTGTGTTTCCGGAAACATCTTTCCATGTAACTGAACTTGATACATCTGTTCCATCCGACCGCAAGGCAATTGCAGTGATCTGGATTTGTTCATTTTGATAGATGGTCAATCCTTGTGTATGGCCTGGAAACGTTATTGATCCTGATGTTGTTGCAAGTTCTACTGCAACTTGAGCATCTAGCTCTCCTCCGAAAGCCAAAATACCGTTTAATACATTTGTAGGTCGAACGGAGTCACTGAGTATTGCTGATATTTCTTGCGGAGACGCCCCCGGTTTCATTCCAAGGATCAATGCGGCTACACCAGCTACATGTGGACTCGCCATAGAAGTTCCATTTAGTGAAGCGTAACAATCAGAGCCACTTGTTTGACCGCAGTACTGATGTGAAATTGTTGAGAGTATAGATACTCCTGGAGCTGCTATATCAACATTACTGATTCCGTAATTAGAAAAGCTAGCTAAATCCCCCGATGAATTTATTGCTGCGACACTTATTATGTTCGTGTTGCTATATGCAGCAGGATATGAAGGATCTGAGTCTATATCTCGTCCGGAATTACCTGCAGCAGCTACGAATGTATGGCCAGCCTGGTTTGCCGACTCAATTGCATTGAAGAGGCTTGTGCTGTAACCACCTCCACCCCATGAATTATTAGAGATTGGAGCCCCATTAGCTACTGCGTAATTTAGAGCAGCAATCGCATTATTGCTGAATCCATTACCAGAGGAATCCAAGAACCGCAATGGCATTATCTTTATATTGTTTGCAACACCGGCAACACCAATGCTGTTGTTTCTTACAGCCGCGATAGTTCCTGCGACATGCGTCCCGTGTCCGTTGCCATCTTCAGGTGAATTGTCGTTGAAGGCAAAATCCCATCCATTAGTGTCATCGATATACCCATTCCCATCGTCATCTATTCCATTCCCTGGAATCTCATCCTGATTAGTCCAAATAACGGAAGATAAATCAGGATGGCTAACATCGACACCCGAGTCGATTACAGCAACGACGACTTCACTAGCTGCAGAGGAAATGCTCCATGCTGCCGAAGCATTAATTCCATGGTCACCTACAAGTCCCCAGAGTTCACCGATACGCGGATCATTTGAAATATTGTCTGCTCTAATAACCTGGTCGAACTCTACATATTCTATTAGCTCGGACACTGAGAGGAAGTTTTTTGCATTGATGTTACCTTTAACGGTTTCTAGCAAGTACATATTTGAATGAGGAAAGTGGTCAACTACCGTTGCGCCTATTTCGCTGAGCAAACGATTTATCTCGCTAGTTGAAGCGTCAGATGTGAATTTCGCTAACACTGCATATGGATTTGTTTGTAATTTTGGATATTTCTCCAACATTTCTGTGGCGTAGTGGCGTGCCCACTGCCCTTCAGATTCAGTCAGACCCATTGCCATTTCCGAATCACCCTGAACTGTTTGAGCTATATCGACGGCTACTGCAGAAGGTGCGAATAACAATGAACTGGCCATTGCTGCAGCTGTAATCATGACTGCTAGTTTGGAAATTGCAGTTTTTCTCATATTTAGTTCATCTTGTCGATCCACGTTATACACATCCTAACTCAAGCTTTCTTATAATGGGCATCGCCCTATAGGCTCCGTGTAATCCTTATATGATTGTGTGATGGCCATCGATGCGGTCCTTTTCGACCTTGACTACACACTTTTTGATTCTGAAGCTTCAGAGCGAGAAGCCCTCAATATGACTCTTCTTGACAATGGAGTTCCACCTACTGACAAAGCAATTACCCTCTATAAGGCTTTTAATAAAAGCCTTTGGGAGATGCTTGAAAAAGAGGCCATAGATCTGGAATATCTTCGAGTCAATCGATTTGAACAATTATTAGAAGCACTTGATGAGAGTAAAGACCCTAAAGCCCTTGCTGATACTTACACGACGAATTTGGGAAAATGTGGAAGGTTCTACCCTGAAGTAAAACCTCTTTTAGAAAGGTTACAAGGGAAAGTTAAATTGGCAATTGTCACTAATGGCGTCAGCGAAACGCAAAGGTTACGCCTAGAGATACATGATTACGAACGATACTTTGATGCCATTGTTGTTTCAGGCGAGTTTGGTATACCAAAACCAAATCCCGCTATATTCAATGAAGCACTCAATCTGCTTGGGCTAAGTGAAGATCGAAATGTAATGATGGTTGGAGATAGCCTCTCGTCTGATATGGAAGGGGCAAGGATTTCAGGTTTAATTTCATGTTGGTTTAATCCAGAAAGTGACAGAAATACCGCTGATGTAGGTGTTGATTACACAATTCAGTCTCTGATCGAGCTGGTAGAAATTTTAAATATCGGTAGCTGAAGTATTGGTAACCATTTCACGCAGCTCTCTCTTAAGTATTTTTCCAGATGCATTTCTCGGTAAAGGATCAGTAAGTATTGTGATAATTTCCGGAATTTTGAACGAGGCAATCTGACCTTGTAGCACAGTCGTTACTTGTTCAGCCGTTAAAGTTTCTCCTTGGCGAACCATGATATGGCAGGCGACTTTTTCACCTAGTCGCTCATCTGGAATCCCGTAGACGGAGCATTCGTACACTTCAGGTATTTCATATAGTGTTGCTTCGACTTCGGCACAATATATATTTTCTCCACCTCTTAGAACCATATCTTTTACGCGATCGCTAACGAAAACTCTTCCATCTTCATCTATGTGGCCGATGTCGCCCGATCTCAGCCATCCATCTACTATGGACTCTGCTGTTGCCTCAGGGCGATTCCAATATTCAGTTATTATTGTGGGCCCGTTGAACCATAATTCGCCCTTCTCCCCTGCACTAACAATTCTTCCATTTGAGTCCGTTACGCGTAATTGCATGATTGGAACTGGTCTTCCCGTAGATGTTGGGTGATCAAGAAACTCTTTACCCGTATTTTGCGGGCCGTAAGCATTTGTCTCTGTCATTCCATATCCTAAGCCAGGTTTACCTCGTTGGAAGTTTTCGTCTATCCGCTTCACAAGCTCTGGTGGCATTGGCGCTCCTCCACCACCGACAGACCGCAATGAGGATGTATCCCTTGAATTGAAGGTCTTAGCTTCAAGTAAATCCCAGCTCATTGTAGGAACCCCAATGAAATGTGTTACATCTTCATTCTGTATCAGTTCAAGAGCTCGATCAGGGTCCCATTTATGCATCATCACGAGTTTTGATTGACCAACGAAAGATCCAAGCATCACAGGAATTAGACCGGTTACATGAAATAACGGAACGCATAGCATGAACGAATTTCTTTCTGGTTTATCGTTGTCGTTCTTTTGAGGTTCTACCAGTTCTGCTACTTGTGCCCTGGCAGAGAATCCCAAGAGCGCGCTTAAGATAGCCCGATGTGAGCTCACTGCACCTTTGGGTGTTCCTGTCGTGCCAGAAGTGTACAAAATCGTGGCGTTCTCATCAGGATCTATCTGGACTTCTGGCATTGTAGATTCGGATTTTAGTAGAGCTTCAAGTGGGATATTTGAGTCGTTTCCTTTTTGGGTTGATCTTACATTGACGATTTTCAGGGACGATATGTCCGTATTGGATTCTAAAATTTTTTCAATTCGTTCGGTGTCTGCAAAAACAACTTTTGCTTCACTGTCGTTTAAAGCAAAACCTAGTTCCTCTGGCTCCCACCATGCATTCAGAGGTACGGCAACAGCACCAATTGAAGTAATAGCAGCAAATGCTGCTATCCATTCAGGGTAGTTCCGCATGGCGATCGCAACTCTGTCACCTTTTTCTATATCGAAATCGCTTGCCAGTGCAGATCCAATTTTGCCCGATAGCTCCAAGATCTCGGGCATAGTCCACCGTTCATCTTCGTAAATAACGAATTCATCTTCTCGATCTGCTGCCATCTGATAAAGAAACCTCATGTTGGGGGGCGTCCCCACGAACACCCTTGTATTGATTCCACGTATTTCAGTTTCACTTATTTCAAATAGGCTGCCTGGAGCACAGACCTGTTTCACTGCTTCGACGAACGATAATGACATTAACGGTTTTTACCACTGAAATAGTCTCGGCGAAACACCAAGATCAAATTACTTTTTTAGGAGGATAATTGGAAGGAACTTCTGATTTCATAGGCAGTTTGTTGAGATGTTGTAAATAGTAGACCTTTCATACCAGCGTTTTCGGCCCCTTCAACATTAGCTACTAGGTCATCTATCATTAAGCAGCGACTGTTTTCAACACCTAGCTCTTGGCTAGTTAAATCGTATATCTCCTTATCTGGTTTTCTCACTCCTACTTCTGATGAGTCCACAATGACGTCGAATAAGTCATAGATCGGGATGGTTTTTTCAATTACTGGCCTGAATTCTCGAACGGCGTTGGTTAGTAAAGCAAGGCGATATCCAGTCTTACGTAATTCTTCTGCTATCGATATCATCGCTGGGTCAGGTTCGTTCTCCGCTTCGGCAACCCACGGAAGGAAAAAGTCTAGATCAAATGTCGCTCCGTAAGGAGTTAGACGGTGTTGCATTTGTTTAGCGAAAGTAGAATCAAGCGGTTGTCGTCCACATTCGGCCTCATGCCAAGGGTTGTCCTGTTCAGATTGAGATTCACCAAATATTATCTTCGTAAATACATCTTTTGGGACCTTCATGGCATCAGCTAAAAGCTGGACTCTCCAGAGCGGAGAAAACGACATAACTCCACCGTAATCAAAGATCGCTGCTTCAAGAGGAAGTGCTGATTTGTCCTTGCTATTTGAGTCGTTCATGCCTGTATTGCCAATCGAAGTCATTACTGTAGTTTCTCACCTTACACCGCATAATTCACCCTGCGTTGGCCTAGTCTTTAACCAATGAATGATCGCACTGATACACCTGAATACAGATACGACGCAACATTTGCTAACACGATCGAGGAGAAGTGGCAATCCCGTTGGGAACAAGATGGAACTTATTTTGCGCCTAATCCATCTGGGAAACTCGCAAATCAATCTAACCGTATTGAATATCCCAAGCTTTTTATAATGGATATGTTCCCGTATCCTTCAGGCTCAGGCCTACATGTTGGTCATCCTTTAGGATTTATTGGAACAGATGTTTTCGCAAGATATAAGCGAATGACTGGATACAACGTGCTTCATACGATGGGATACGATGCTTTCGGTCTACCAGCTGAGGAACACGCGAGACAGACTGGCCAACATCCTCGTGATAACACCAATGCAAATATTTTGAATATGAGGCATCAACTTCGTCGTCTTGGGCTAGGTCATGATAGTCGGCGCTCAATTTCAACAACTGACCTTGAGTTCTACAAATGGACACAGTGGATATTTTTGCAACTGTTTAACTCGTGGTATGACCCTACAGTCGATAAAGCAAGGCCCATTTCGGACCTTGAATCTCTTCTTTCGAATGGAGAGATCAAATTAGAGAATGGATCCGATTGGGATTCATTGACCGAATATCAGCAAAGAGAAACAGTTAACTCATATCGCTTAGCCTATTTGGCTGAAGCTCCAGTTAACTGGTGCCCAGCACTTGGAACTGTATTAGCTAATGAGGAAGTTACTGCTGAAGGCAGGAGCGAGCGTGGCAACCACCCAGTTTTCCGTCGACCCCTCAAACAATGGATGATGCGAATCACTGCCTATGCCGACAGACTCTTGCAAGATCTTGAAATCCTTGACTGGAGCGAGGCAATAAAGACAATGCAAAGGAATTGGATTGGCAAAAGTGAAGGTGCTGAGATCACTTTCAAAACAAAAGAATCGGAATTCAAAGTCTTCACGACTAGGCCCGACACTTTGTTTGGGGCCACCTATATGGTTTTAGCGCCGGAACATCCACTTATGAAAGAAATCGTAGCTGACATTTGGCCTGACAACACGCCGGAAAAATGGACAAACGGGATCCCTACACCATTAGAAGCAGTTCGAAATTACCAAAAAATTGCATCCCAGAAATCTGATCTAGATAGGCAAGAAAGCAAAACTAAAACGGGAGTGTTTGTTGGGGAATTCGCAACAGTACCTGTAACTGGCAAGAGAATACCTATCTTTATTTCTGATTATGTGCTGATGGGATATGGAACAGGGGCAATAATGGCAGTGCCCGGCCAGGACGAGCGCGACTGGGAGTTTGCCAAGGAATACGACTTGCAGATCATTCGCACTGTCCAGCCTCCTGAAGGTTGGGACGGTGATGCATTCACGGGAGACGGTCCTGCAATCAATAGCGAATTTCTGGATGGGCTGAATATCACGGATGCTAAAGAGAGAATGATTGAATGGTTAGAAGAAACTAAGAACGGCACTAGGAACACAACATATAAACTCAGAGATTGGTTGTTTAGTAGGCAAAGATATTGGGGTGAACCGTTCCCCATCGTTTACGACGACGAAGATTTACCTGTTGCTGTGCCGGAAGATTATCTTCCAGTCGAATTGCCCGACCTTATGGACTGGGCTCCAAGAAGTTTGGATGAGACAAGCGATCCTGAACCTCCGTTAGGTCGAGCCTCAGATTGGGTATATGCAGAGCTAAACATCGGTGATGGTATGAAGACTTACAAACGTGAGTTAAATACAATGCCACAATGGGCTGGTTCATGTTGGTATTACTTGCGGTATCTAGATCCCACCAATGATGAACAGTTCGTCTCTAAGGACGTTGAGGATTACTGGATGAATGGAGAAACTGGCGGCGTCGACCTATACGTTGGAGGCGTCGAACACGCCGTATTGCATCTCCTGTATAGTCGGTTTTGGCATAAAGCTCTCTTTGACCTTGGTCATGTAAGTACGCCAGAACCTTTTCATCGCTTATATAACCAGGGCTACATTCAAGCTGCTGCTTACCAAGATTCGAGAGGGATCTTTGTAGAAGCTTCAGAAGTTGTAGAAGAGAATGAAGAATTTAAATACCAGAATGAAGTTGTGACCCGTTCTTTTGGGAAAATGGGAAAGTCGCTTAAAAATTCAGTCACTCCAGATGAGATGTACGATCAGTTTGGCGCTGACACGCTTAGATTGTATGAAATGTTTATGGGTCCACTTGATCAAGATCGCCCATGGGAGACAAAATCGGTTGTTGGGTCTTTGAGGCTTCTCCAACGAGTATGGAGAAATTTGGTTGACGAACAAACTGGAATCCTTCAAGTCACTGATAGAGAACCCTCTCTAGAACTCAAACGAATCCTTCACAAAACTATCCAGTCGGTAAGGGAAGATATGGAGAATCTTCGTTTCAATACCGCCATTGCTCGAATAACTGAACTCAATAATGAGATAACAAAAACTGATACGGAAACACCTCGAGAGGTCGCAGAGGTCTTAATCCACTTAATTGCACCTCTTGTCCCTCATATCGCTGAGGAACTATGGGAGATGCTTGGAAATGACTCTAGTATTGTTTACTCCCCTTTCCCTGTTCCGGATCCTACTTATTTGGTAAGCGAAACAGTTGAAATACCTATTCAGATAAATGGGAAACTTAAAAGTAAAATTACTGTATCAGCTGATTGTTCTTCTACAGATTTGCGGGAGGCTGCACTAGCCGATGAGAAGATAGCCTCGATGGTTTCGGAGAAAGAAATCAGGAAAGAAATCATCGTAGATGGGAAGTTAGTCAACTTTGTCATTTAGACTCTGATTGAATAAGCAATAGGATGACCCTGATGTCAAGCAATTACAAATCTGGACTAGCATGGCCGAATGAAGAGACTGGGCGACTATTCCGAGATCTCTATGGGACACTCTGGTGCGGTGGATCACTATCTCATGAACTGAAAGAAGCTGTGCGAGTTCGTAATGCTCGAATAACTGATTGTGGATACTGAAAAAACGTACGGTTCTCCCTAGCTCGTGAAGCTGGGTTCGATGAAAGTCAAGTGGAGTTAATTGATGGAAATTGGAAGGATTCCCTTCTATCGAAAGATATCGTTGCCGCCCTCAAGTTCACTGATCATTTTATTCTTACTCCTGGCCCAATCTCTGATGAAACTAGGTCTTTGCTTTTATCATCCTTCACTCAGAACGAGATAGCTGAATTATCTATTGGGGTTGCTCTATTCCATGGGTTTTCTAAGATGCTGATCGCCTTAGGAAGAGAGCCGGAAGAAATGGATACTACGATTGTTCCAACGCCACAGTTACCAGATTCTGCTGTTTCAAGCGCTAATTTTTCTAGTGATTTCTCTCACCTCTTTACTCACATTCCTGATATTGGAATGAGATGGGAAATTTTAGAAGGCGCTTTACTCTCGATTGGTGACGTACCCGATAGTGCTTTGTCTTTGCTAAAGCATAGGATGTCCGAGCTTCTCGGAGTTAATTATTTAGTGAGTGATCAAGAGATTACCCCCATCGAAAATAGTGAATTACTTCGAGATGTCTCTGAGAACTTCGTATTTGATATAAGGTCAATCTCTTCTGACACGAGAAGAGAGATAAGCGAGATTTATAGTTCGGAGGGATTGCTTCAATTGATGTTTGCCATGGCGCTATATGATGGCATTCTGAGAATGGAAGCAACCAAGCTCTAACTAGGGTTAACCTCATAAAAGACACAGAACATCTCACTGTTGCCTGCATATACTGCTTCCAGATCGTTCGGGCATTCTTCTCCGGCTGGAACTATACGATAGATTGTTGCATCAAAGTCCCCACTCACGCATGGAACCCTTATACCTTGTGAGCCAGTCCCATTGTTCATACAGCCAAGGACTGGGTCTGTCGGTCTGACAACCGGAACTGACCTATTCGAATCATCGTTATTGCCAATACCTAGCGATGCAATTACAGCTACAACTATTACTCCCACAAGTATCAATGCAAGAGGGATAGGCCTAACTATTTTTGCGAACCATGTGATTTCCATTTCTTCTCTAGTTGCAAAGCGAGGTGTTGCTTTTTTTGGTGTGGATTCAGCAGTCCACTCTTGATAAGAGGTTCGATTGCTGGATTGGTAACTTCTGTTATTTGATTTTTCGCTTATAAGTTTTAAGTCATATTTAGAGCGCTTTTCTCTGTTTGATAATGTCGACCAAGCCTGATTAAGTTCGCGCATTAATTCTTCTGATCGTGCTTGATCTCGTTTCGATGCGCTCCGGAAATTATCTGGATGAAGTTTTCTAGCTTTAGCTAGATACGCTGCCCGAATTTCTTTTGGTTTAGCAGTCTCAGGTACTCCAAGCATTTGGTAAAAAGTTTGTCTTTCACCCATTCCAATTCCTCCAATATGATCCTAACCGATTGAATTTTTATTGAATACTTGTAGATCACTGAATAATATTTGATCGTGGGACTACTTATCGCTTGCCCTAGGTGTGGTGAATCTGATCACCTAGTTGGGAAAACAATTGACAATGAAATTTCTGTCCATTGCGAATCATGTGGCTTGACATGGTTACGCGATCTTCAACCGTATTGCGATAGATGCGGGTCTAAGGAAGTGAGGCCAGCGTATGAAGCTGTTGTAGCCAAATCTCGCGGATCCCAACTTTCTATGCAAAGCGCAAAGTTAATATATTTATGCGAGCACTGTGATGCAGTAAAGCTTTCTCAGTATCAAAAAACAAATTCGCCGTTGATGCCCGCCCAACTACCTACGGAATAGTAAGAGTTATTTTGAAAATTTTTGAGCAAGAGTTTCAAGTCCTGTAACTCGAGAACCTTTTAACAATAGTGCAGTATTCTCTGGCTCTTGAATTTTGTCTTCTACGGTCCGGTATGCCTCATCAAAACTAGAAACAAGCTCACCTCCGTATTCCTTAACATTTAGTGAAATAACATGAACATCATTGGATCTGGCTATTTCTCCTATTTCTTTATGGCAACTTATATGGTCATCACCGAGTTCGGCCATGACTCCAAGAACAGCTATGAGGTTTTTCCGACCGGTTGAAACCAAAGAGCTTAATGCCGCTTTCATAGATAGGGGGTTTGCATTATATGCATCATTAATCATTAATATCCCGTTAGGCGTTTCGGATATTTCCATACGAAGTGGTGATATTTCCACTGACTCTAATCCAGTAGCAACGGTTGAAATTGGAGCTCCAGCATGCATAGCAACGGCTGCTGCAGCCAGAGCATTAGTCACGTTATGTTTCCCTGGAGCATTAAGTTGAATTTCTAAACTACCCCAAGGTGAGCGCAGGTCGAAACTTGCTTTTAGGCTGGGATTTAACATGATATTTTCAGCTACTACGTCTCCACCTTCCATGCCATAGAGAAGGATTTCTGCCGAGGTCCTAGAACCTAGTTGTCGAACGTTAAGGTCGTCATAATTTAAAACTGCTAAGGAATCTCTATCCAGTGATTCCACGAGCTCGCCTTTAGCGTTGATTGTGTTTGCAATGCCACCGAAAAATTCGCTGTGCGCATTACCGATACATGTAACGACACCTACTTTTGGATTCGCTATCTGACAGAGTTTTTTGATATGCCCAACTCCCCTTGCTCCCATTTCCAAAATTAGATACTCAGTTTCAGGCGGCGAAGAAAGGATTGTGAGTGGTACGCCAATTTCATTATTGAATGAGCGTTCGCTTGCCCACACTTCAAAGGAAGGATTTAGGCATTCACGGATCATATCTTTCGTTGTGGTTTTTCCTACTGATCCAGTGATACCGATTCCAATTGGATCTAATTTCCTAATGACTTCGTTAGCCAAGGTGTGAAGAGCTTCTATAGTGCTGTTTACTTTGATTCCATTTTTTTGAGCTGTTCCGTGACTATATAAATGGCCAACTGCCCCAGATGATATTGCATCTTGAATAAAATCATGTCCATCTCTTTCAGCGATTAGTGGAATAAACAAGTCGCCTTTTACAGTTGTTCGTGAATCCGTTGAATAGCCAGTTACTAGGCCAGATAGATTTGTAGCGTTTCGATCACCGAAAATTGAAGCGATTTTACCTAGGTCTATATCCAAACTGTCACCTCCCGTTTTAAACCATAGCTAATCGAGGGTTTAAATAACTTAGATTATGTGAGAATATTGTATTACTTCGAGCAGAGTCAGAGAAAGAATGGCAAATAAAGACGATAACCGCCACAATAATCCATCCGGGAATTGGGAACCTGATCCCTATCATCGCCATGACCAGCGATGGTGGAGCGGGAGTAGATGGAGCCAGAAGGTCAAGTCAGATAGTGAAATTCAGATAGACCCGCCGGGTGTGGTACCTAGACCAGTTGACCAATCATCTCTTGGTAAACCAGTTGATCCGATTACTGGTGTACGGAATCCACTTAGAAAAGTTTCTCCGTATGTCCCTCACCTTCTGATATTAGGGTTTCTTCTGCTAGCAGGGACATGCATATTAGCTGTCTTTGCTGTTTTTGGTTAAGGCAAATACGGCATCGGATCTACAGGAACGCCGCTAATCCTAATTTCGAAGTGAAGATGTGGGCCCGTTGAGAGTCCAGTTGTTCCGCATGTACCGATTTGTTCGCCAGTGAACACGTATTGGTCGACATTGACGCTCCATGCATTTAAATGGGCGTACAAGCTAGAAATAGAGTTAGCATGATGCACAACGACTGTATTTCCATACCCACCATACACCTCTGCAATAGTCACGATACCTTCTGTCGCTGCTCTAATTGGGTCCCCTGTTGAACATGGCATATCTACACCGTTATGCATTCGGACATATCCAAGGATCGGGTGAAGTCGCATTCCAAATCCTGAAGTGACTGCCCCACCACCAGGCCATACCCAACCTGATTCGCTAATTTGGCCAAGTCGGGCTTCTTGTTCCGCTTGACGTCTGGCTTCCTCTAGCTCTCTCGCAATTCGTTCTTCTTCTGCAACTATGTAATCTGTTATATCTTCCTGCTCTTGCACAGCTGTTGCAAGGACACTATCCCAATGTGCTCTTCGAACATCTAATTCCTTTTTTAGTTCCTCTTGTACAGCTCTTTTTGCTTCCAGCTCTATTCGGACTTCTTCAAGTTCAGCTGTGATGAGATCAGCTTCTTTTTCTGCTTCAGAAGCGGTTCCCAGAAGAGAATCACGCTCTTCTTGAATTAGCTTCAAACGATCAAGAACGTCGTTTGTATCGCTAGTTACAAAATCTAACAAGGCGATCTTATGGGCCGCTGTTGTTGCATCCTCAGCTTCAAACCAAGCTTCTGCACGCTGATCACTCAACCCAAGGTAAGACTCTACTGCGTAGGCGACTGCTCTCTCTTCGAGAAGCTGGATCTCTTGAGCAATTTCTAAATACCCTTCTTGGGCAGCGACTTTTTCCTCCAGCGCTGAATTAAGTCTTTGTTGAGCTGCTTGTTCTTTTGCTTCTTGAAGGTATACCAGGCTGGTAGCTGCTTCTAATGCTTTAACTATCTCTATATCTTCTGCTTCAAGAAGTGCAATTTCTGACTCCGCAGCTAATTCTCGCTCTCTAGCTCTTTCGCGTTCGTCTTTCGCTTGTTCGATTGTGTCCAGATCTTCTTGGCTTTGTGAAGCAGCAGAAGAGATAAAAAGCAAAGGAACTAATGCTGGTATTAACAAAAGTGCTAAGGCAACACGTGATTTACGCTTATAACCCACGGATTAATGATAACCGATCGAAGGGCTATATTGTCGTCGGGTGGAAATCACCTCAGATACTGGGGTTTGTCCCGATAAAGTGTACAAATGGGTAGCCAAGTATTTGATGTTGATCTATTAGCATTTGAACGAGGAAACGATCTTGAGAGGAAAAGTATTATAGATGGCGTCATGAGGAGCCTCGAAACTGGATTTGTGTATAGCGCACATGATATTTCTCAAAATTTCCTAGATGACGTGTATGGGAAACTCGATGAATTTTTTGCTATTACTCCAGATTTAAAGAAAACAGCAGTTGCCGAAGGGGCGAATGGCCAGAGGGGTTACACCGGACTACTAGTTGAGACAGCTGCCATCTCCGATATACCTGATTGGAAAGAAATGCTGAACTGGGGAATGGATACTCCAGAAGGCCATCCACTTCGGAAGAAATACCCTCACAGGTTCCACGATAATGTCTTCCCCGAAGATCTAGTTCCTGGCATAACAAAAACACTTGAAAAATTTCACGAAGAATTATTAAGATTACAACTGAGATTCTTAAGAATCATTGCACTTGGACTTGGCTGTCATGAGAACTTCTTTGATTTATGTGTACCGGGTGGGGCAACGCTATCACGAGCGATACATTATCCCGAGATGACTCTGGCTCCTACCGATTCGCACGTATGGGCTGATGAACATGGTGATATCAATCTGATCACCGCCTTGCCTCGTTCGACCGCTAAAGGGCTTCAGATTAAGACAGAGGATGGCTGGATTGATGCTTCACCTCCAGATAACCATCTAATTATTAACACCGGAATTATGCTTGAGCATTTAAGTAATGGGATCGTCCCTACCGGAATTCATAGGGTGGTCGCAGACTCGGACCAAATCGGAGATAGGCTATCAGTAGTGCAATTTTGTCATCCTGCACCGTGGACCATCCTGAGCCCACTTACCAGTTGCATCTCTCCAGAAAGACCCCAAAAGTTTGCCCCGATCACCGCGGCCGACCGCCTAGATCAGGTACTTTGGGAAATTAATCTTCTCGAAGAAAGTCGAAGAGTGGACGATATCTAGACTTTGACATCCTTTATAATTCTGTCATACTCAAGAAATGTCAACACTCCTTGCTAAAGCTAAATTAAAGCCAGAATTTGAAGACTTCTTCGAAAATATTGCTCGAAAAGTTTTTCGGTCTACTCATGATAATGAATCAGCAGTAGTCAGGTATGAATATTTCCGTGGTACTGATGAGCGTACATACTATGTCTTATTATCGTTTGAGAATTTTGACGGGTTTATGACACATCAAGTTGCTGATTACCACCATAACGTAGATTTCATGGACTGCTTTGAAGAGTTTCGTCTTGAGTGGCTTGATCCTGTAAACGGTGCGTCGCCACTAGTGGAGTCAGAAACAGAGGGCACTGTTGATCCTTCTCACGATGACCTTTGGAACAATTATGTGAAGAACCACAGTGAAACTCCTCCCAAATGGTGGCTATCTCTAAGGTCCAGGAACTCCTAGGTTTTAAGCTTCACTACGCTACAGAGAGTTTTGCTACTGAAGATGTCTGAGAGGTGCTATCTGCTTCTAGGATAACGCTATGGGCTATACCGTTTCAGAGATATTTGAACCCAAACACTGGGATGAAGTTACCGATTTAAAATTCGAAGATATCACCTATCATCGGGCAAAAGATCACGGAACGGTTCGCATTGCATTTAACCGTCCAGAGGTTCGAAACGCATTCAGGCCAAAGACTGTAGATGAACTATACCGGGCTTTGGACCACGCAAGGATGAGCACGGACATTGGCTGCGTGCTTCTGACAGGTAATGGGCCCTCGAATAAAGATGGCGGATGGGCGTTCTGTTCAGGAGGAGATCAACGCATACGGGGGAAAGACGGATACAGGTATGCCGAAGGTGAGACCTCCGAAACCATCGATCCTGCACGAGTAGGTCGTCTTCATATTCTCGAAGTCCAACGATTAATACGTAACATACCAAAGCCAGTCATCGCAGTAGTGCCTGGGTGGGCAGTTGGTGGTGGGCATAGTCTTCACGTAGTGTGTGACTTGACTATAGCCAGCAAAGAAAACGCTCTTTTCATGCAAACAGACACTGATGTCGCAAGTTTTGATGGCGGATTTGGATCTGCCTATCTTGCAAAACACATCGGACAGAAATTTGCAAGAGAAATATTCTTTCTCGGCAATCAGTATTCTGCAGAAGAAGCCCACAGAATGGGTATGGTCAACGCCGTCGTTCCGCATGATTCATTAGAGGACGAAGCATTGCGGTGGGCATCGTTGATTAACCAAAAGTCACCGATGGCTAACCGGATGGCAAAATTCGCTATGAATCTTGTTGATGACGGACTTATTGGGCAGCAGGTGTTTGCTGGAGAAGCTACTCGCCTCGCATATATGACTGACGAGGCTGAAGAAGGACGAGATGCCTTTTTAGAGAAACGAGAACCTAATTGGGACAAATTCCCTTACCATTTTTGATTTAGATTTTGTCGAATGTGAAATGAAGGTCCGTAAAGGATCGAAGAGTGAAGTTTAGATGATGTTGAAAGCTGTTTTTTTCGGGAGTAAAGGAAAAATTATTCATTCTTTCTAGAATCGTTTGAACAGCAATTCTCTGCTCAAGCCGAGTTAGGCCTGCTCCTGGGCAATGTGTCTCACCAAGTGAGAACGCAAGGTGGCGATGGCCGTTTGCACGGCTGATGTCAATGTCGACTGGACAACTGAATTGTCGTTCATCACGGTTAGCGGCAGCATACCTTATGTGTATGTGAGATCCTTTAGGGATCTCCACACCAGCAATTTCCGTATCTTCTGCTGCATGTCTATCCATCCCCTGTGTCGGAGATTCCAGTCGAAGAACTTCCTCCACGAAAGATCTAGCTTTTTCAGGGGCATCTCGTAATTCTTTTTGCAAAGTCGGATTTTGAATCAGTAACCACATACCAGAGGTTAAGGCAAAAGTTGTGGTCTCATTTCCTCCAATATAAAGGTGGTCAACCATATTGATGATCTCGGCATCGGTCAGCATTCGCGTTTCAGAATGAAGCTTTACTGGATTTTGAACTAGATAAGAGATGACGTCGTCTCCGGGGTTTTCTCTTCTTTGCTGTATGTGCTGGTGTATGTAGTGTTGAAATTCAACCATATGGCGAGCTGCTTGGCGTTCTTCCTCAGGAGTCAGCTGTAAAGAGAAAGGGGCGACCCAAGCTTCACTCCACACTTTCAATCTTTGTAGATCTTCTAGTGGGAAACCCATCATGATTGTAATAACCATTGAAGGTAACGGCTCTGCGAAACTTTTTACATACTCTACTTCACCATCGTCTATCCACTTATCAATGAGGTCATTTACAATCCCCGTAATTAAATCCGTTTGCTTCTCAGCTCCTAATACTGAAAAAAAATGGTCAACCATATCCCGGTAACGTCGGTGATCAGGGGGATTTGATCCAAGTACAGTTCTTTTTGGCCACCCTTCTTTGAAGGTTTCTAATGCTTCAGGATCTGACATTAAAGGACTAGTTTTTCCTGGCCCCCTGAGGAAGATGTCATTATTTCGAAGCACATGATAAATATCTTCATAACGAGTTAGGAAATATGTTTGAGTCTCAGGGACTTGGTATATCGGAGCTTCTTTGCGAAGAAGGTCGTAAGTCGGGTACCAGTTCTCTATTGCCTCAGGCGAAAAAACGTCGACGTCACTAATACTTTGAGGATTTCCAGGGCATTCAGACAAAGCTCCCCCCTGTTAAATAAAGTTCTCCTTTGTCATCGGGCGTCAAAGGCAATGTGGAGCTCCTTTAAACCGCGAAGAACAAATGTGTCTTCATATTCAAAGTTGTTTCTTCCATTAATAAGTCGAATATTTTCCAGTCGCTCGAGTAATTGCTCTACTGCAACTCTGGCTTCAAGTCTTGCCAGCATAGCGCCGATGCAGAAATGTTCGCCGTGTCCGAAAGCTAAATGATCACGCGCGTTCTCTCGATCAACAGAAAAAGTGTCAGGCTGGCTGAACATGTCAGGGTCCCTATTAGCCGCTGCGAATATTAGCCATATGTGATCGCCTTCTCTTAGTTGCGTTTCACCGACCGTTGTGTCTTCTTTCGCCATTCGGAAGAGACCACCAACAGGAGCTTCAAACCTGAGGCCCTCTTCAATAAAATTGTCAATCAGGCTTGGATCGTTCCTAAGTCGTTCTTCTAACCCTTCTTCTTCAGCTAAGTGATGCATGAGGTTTGTTAATAATTTTGTCGTCGTTTCATTTCCCGCCAC
>PBMJ01000036.1 GCA_002722525.1 Acidimicrobiaceae bacterium
ATAGCGCACAGCCCAAACAACGCAACAGCTTGCTCAGCTTTCTATAGACTTCCCAACTCAAAATATGCCTATGCAACGAAAACCCACTTCTAAGATCTGCTTTGTCCTTTGCTTAGCCCTAGGTGCAGTTTTCCTATCCTGTGGGGGCTCAGAAAGCGCTGTTGAGGTTTATGGGGAGAATAGGGACCCAGAGAGCAGTCCAATCATTAAGCAGCCCGAAATAATATTAAAAGCCTCGAAACCCCCTTTGCTTTCAGTCGTTGTTATTGGTGACTCTCTGACAGTTGGATCGGAGATGTATGGTGTTTCGTTAACTCGAAGCCTTCTCAATGCTGGGGTATTGGATGTTATCGTTTCAGCAGAGAACGGAAGAACTACATCAGAAGGGGTTAGTAAACTTGAAGACTCCATGGTCGTTGATGGGGTAGTGGTAATCGCACTGGGAACGAATGATGTCGCGATGGCTGACCCGGAGTTCTTCGGAACTCAGATTGATAGGGCAGTCGCAGCTATTCCGGACACCGTGAAGATATTTTGGTTAAACCTCTATACCGATCAATGGATTTCTGATGATGCGTATAACGCAAAAATTATTGAAAAAGCCAACGCTCATCCCAACCTTTCATTGATGGACTTCGAGAGTTTTGCATCGCCCAGTTGGGTAGAGGAAGACGGAGTACACCTCACCCCTGATGGCTATATCCAAAGAACACGTTTTATCCTGCAGCAGTTGGGGCTTAACTAATGCAATTTAGAAAAAATGGTCTTACTGCTCTCGTTGTCGTTATTTTTCTGGCCGGATGTGGAGGATCATCACAATCAGTTTTCACTTCCGGACGGCTAGCAACTCCGACTCCTGAACCGACCCCTACAGCTATTCCTACTCCGACTCCTGAACCGACCCCTACAGCTATTCCTACTCCAACGGTCAGACCAACGCCGGTAACATTGGAAGCAATTTACGAACCGGAAGTGGAGCGGTGGCGCGCCATAGTCGTGGAGGCATTACAAGAATATGGGCTAGAAGATGAAGAGAGGACCTTTATGAGAGTTCTCCGATGTGAAAGCTTTGGAGACCCAGATGCAAGGAATCCAGAAAGTGGGGCATCGGGGCTCATGCAGCATATTCCTTCGTATTGGCCAGATCGCGCGACTGCAGCGGGTTTTCATAAAGCCTCTCCGTTTGACCCGATAGCCAACATTTACGCATCGGTGTGGCTCCTCGACATTGGAGGGTGGTCACATTGGGAATGCTATTAAACTTCAATTACTAAAATCTTCTACAGTGTTTCGCAAGGAAAGTTAAATGCTTGATGACTTGATCCATTTGCCACCTTCATCGGTAAAAGAATTTGACCGAAAGGGACATGTGTGTATCCGCGGACTTGCTACTGCTAAAGAAGTTTCATATTTTCGACCAGCAATTGAAGAAACAGCAAAGGATGGGCGTTACGACCACCGTCCTCTAGAGGAAAGAGACACCTACGGTAGAGCTTTTGTTCAAGTGCATAACCTATGGCAGAGAAACTCGACGTGTAAGTCCTTCGTTTTCTCAAAGCGATTTGCGCAAGTAGCGGCCTCGTTGCTCGGCGTAGAGAGGGTACGGCTTTACCACGATCAGTATCTACTTAAAGAGCCCAACGGGGGTTACACACCTTGGCATCAAGACCAAACGTATTGGCCCCTTGAGAGCGGCAACACGGTAACAATGTGGATGCCTCTCGTTGAAATACCACCTGAGGTGGGATCTATGTATTTTGCTAGCGGATCGCACAGAGTCGGCAATGCTCACGCCGGAGTAATCTCAGATGAGTCGCATCAAACAATAACCCAGTGGGTAAGTGAGAATTCCATTTCTGAAGAAACCTATGGTCCTATGCAGCCAGGCGATGCGACATTTCATGCAGGGTGGACTCTTCATCGGGCTGGGCCAAACACGACGTTAGAAGCTCGACCTGTCATGACCGTGATCTTTGTAGCAGATGGAACAGAAATCTTACAACCAACTCCTCTGCAGGAGTTCGATCTAAAAATTTGGCTTGGAGGACAACTGCCCGGAGATCAAGTTGATAGTCCAATGAACCCGTTGTTGTACCCCTAATACTTTGTCAGATTCATATCCTTGGCCGATGAATTGGTGCACACGATTCCAACTTCTCATCAGGGCCTGAGAACGTATTAAAACTTATAGAACTTCCAATAGTATCTGTTACTGCAGCAACAATTTCAGCAACGGCAAGCGCATCATCCAAAGCTTGATGGGCATTGGCGATTTCCACTCCAAAGGCAGCAGCTACATCCACGAGTTTTCGTGAAGAGGGCAGTGACGGGGCGAAATCAGCTGCCTTCATAGTATCCCAATGTGGAAATAAAGTTCCCTTGGGTAAAAGCTCAGCTCGTGACATTTCTGAACGAAGAAATCCAAGGTCGAAATTCGCATTATGGGCGACCAAAACCTTGCCATCCAGAAGCGAAAACAAAGTTCCAGAGATTTCGGCGAAACTTGGGGCGCTACGAATCCAGTCGCGCTTAATTCCATGAATATGAGTAGCACCAAGTTCTACGTCATCTCCAGGATTAATGAGGGAAGTCCAGCTAGAGCCAACCTTGCCTTTAGTAACGGTTACAACTGCGACTTCTATTACCCTGTCTCTCTTTGGGGAAAAACCTGTTGTTTCAAAATCGAAACATGCAAATGAGGCTTCATTGAATGGGGCTTTCATAAGGTCTTCACTATTGTTCATTCAGTCTCGTTACTTCAAGGATCTAAGGATACAGATATATCTTGCTTTGTATTGAACCATTTACCCCCTGAGGTGATTTCCTCCACGCTTTCTCCAGCATCAACCCAACCTGTAAATCCTGATTCGAGGTGGGCAATATTTTCGTAACCTAGCTCCTTCATCGTCTTTGCGGCTAAGGCAGATCTCCAACCGAGTGAGCAGTAAATAACATAGCGATGGTCGGGTGAAAACTCTTCTTTATGGTAAGGGCTGGAAGAATCAACCCACCATTCCAGCATCCCCCGTGGTGCAGAGATAGCTCCAGAGATACTTCCCTGAAGTAAGCGTTCTCGGAAATCACGGACGTCTATTAATGTTGAACGACCTTCAGCAATTTCCTTCTTTACTTCCTCAACAGAAAGCTCCTCAATCGTCGCTTTCGCCTCATTAACTAAATCCTCAATACTTTTTCCTGCCATATCTATAAGGTACCTGAAGTCGCTCACTAGCGAGGAGTTAGGAAAAAGGATTTGGGCTTTTGATTTGGTCACGTGGTCTATAGTCTGATGGCATTACTGCACAACTCTTGGAGGGACAGATGAAGATTTACGGAGCAGAAACAACTACAGATGAAGTATTGGAAGGTGTGAGTCTTCAAGGTCGACACTTCATGGTAACAGGCGCATCCAGCGGGCTTGGCGAAGAGACTGTTCGGGCTTTGAGCAGCGCTGGGGCAAAAGTAACGATGGTTGCTCGAAATTCGCACAAGCTTGATGCAGCTGCAGATCGCATTAGGACATCCGTGCCAAACACTAACCTCCAAACAGGTTTAGTTGACCTTGCTGACCTATCAAGCATTCGGTCGTATGCCGAGGAGTACCTGCAAGAAGCTGCTCCTATCGATGTCTTAATTAATAACGCAGGGGTAATGGCCTGCCCATTTATGACAACAAAGGACGGGTTTGAAATGCAATTTGGCACAAACCATATTGGGCATTTTCTACTTACAAATCTTCTAATGCCTGTGATTCGATCAGGTCAAAAACCAAGGATCATAAATCTTTCCTCTGCAGGGCATACGCATGCAGATGTGAGTCTTGATGATCCGAATTTTGAAACAAGTGAATACAACGCGTGGGAATCATATGGCCGAAGCAAAAGCGCTAATATTCATTTCACTCGTGAACTCGTCCGACGATATGGAGACGAAATTCGAAGCTTCGCTGTTCACCCAGGCGTAATTCTCACTGAACTTGGACGTCACTTGACTCCAGAACTTATGGAAGAGATGGTTGAGCGGGTCAAAGCACGGTCTACGTCGTCGGCTGAAGCAAAGGAGACAGGAGGGCTGCCTTTCAAATCCATGCAAGCGGGAGCAGCTACCCAAGTTTGGGCCGCTACCACAGATGACCTTGAAGAAAATAATGGCGCATATCTCGGTGATTGCAAAGTTGGAGTCGAAGGCGGCAACCCCAGTGAAAATGGTTATCTCCCTTATATCTATAACGAGGACACAGCGAAAGCCCTATGGTCTCTAAGCGAACAAATGGTTCAACAGGAGTTCCCCTCTAGTTGATCCGTTGAATGACCACTGGGCTATTCTGGGTGTAGATAAAGAAAAGAGAAAATATGCCAGGTTTAGTTCCAAACATTGATCCAGACGGTTTGCTCGAATATTCAGTGGTTTACACCGATCGAGCTGTAAATCACATGTCAGAATCTTTCCAGAATGTTATGAAAGATATCTCAGGCACGTTAAGGGGTGTCTATAACGCTGATTCGGTAGCTGTAGTTCCCGGAAGCGGTACTTTTGGTATGGAAGCTGTAGCCAGACAGTTCGCTTCTGATGAGCATGTCCTTGTGATTAGAAATGGGTGGTTTAGTTACCGATGGACGCAAATTTTCGAAGTTGGAAATATACCTAGATCACATACTGTCTGTATGGCGCAACAAGAACGCAGCGAACACCAATCCCCGTTCGCTCCTTGCCCCATAGAAGAAGTAGTCCACCAAATAGAAACTGAACAGCCTAAAGTCGTTTTCGCACCGCATGTGGAGACTTCTGCGGGGATGATTCTTCCCGACGAGTATCTTTCGAAGATTGCAGATGCGGTGCACGCGGTGGGAGGGATTTTTGTCCTTGACTGTATTGCATCGGGGACTATTTGGGTCGATATGCAAGACTGTGGGGTTGACGTTCTAATAAGCGCTCCACAAAAAGGCTGGAGCGGAACTCCATGCTGTGCTCTTGTAATGATGGGCCCAAAAGCAGTCGAAATGTTGGAAACAACATCAAGTTCGAGTTTTTCATGTGATCTTAAGAAATGGAGAGAGATCATGTCAGCCTACGAGCAGGGGGCACACGCCTATCATGCAACTATGCCAACGGATGGCCTTCGTAGCTTTCGTGATGTGATGATCGAAACTAAAGAATTAGGTTTCCTAGAAATGAAAAATGCCCAGCATGAGTTAGGAAAGCAGGTTCGAAGCCTTCTTCAAGAACACGACTATCCCAGTGTCGCCGGAGTGGGGTATGAAGCGCCAGGTGTGGTCGTCTCTTATACCACTGATGCTGAAATTAAAAATGGCAGCAAGTTCAAAGCACAAGGACTTCAGATAGCTGGTGGTGTCCCACTTCAATGTGGAGAACCAGAGGATTTTTCAACTTTCCGGATCGGCCTCTTTGGCTTGGACAAACTGATGAACATAGACCGAACAGTCAGCTCGTTAGCAGAAGCTATTGAAACTATTGCAACGTGAAGAAATCCGCTCGAGCTCTGCGTGAATCGTCATAGACAGGCTCATTGAAATCGCACCGATATTTGCGGTGATTAGAATCTCGTCCAGATGTTGACCGAATGAGATTTCCCATGTTGAAGTAATTCTCGTGATCAAAATGCGCTGTAAGTGACTCCATATTATCCCATATTTCCACGACTTCTATTCGCTCCTCCCTGCATGGATCTGCAGAAAAAACATAGGTTTGACAGCCTGGCTCCTCATTACGCGTAGCTAGCTGAAAAGGAATAGATTCGGAGAGTAAGACCGACCTTTCAGAAGCGTCATGTAAATCGATATATCCGGCAATAATGATAGGGTCTTCAGGAAACTGATTCTCTGTGGTGAAAAAGTCTGCACGAGCCCTAGGTGTGTCATCGTAGACTGGTTCGCTGGCAGTAACTCTCCACTTTCTACTTTCGGCGCTAGCAAGACCTACTTCTCCAAACATCGAACCCATGTTGTAATAATTCTGATGGTCGAAATGATCCACAAGCGCGTCTTGGTCCTCCCAAAGTTCAAACACTATGACACGGTCGTTTTCGCAAGGATCCGGGGAAAACACATATGCTAGGCAACCTTGTTCATTGTCTCGTGTAGCCTGCTGAAGGGGCGTGGCTTTCTTAATTGCTTCACTCTGCGTAGTGGGGTCTATCAGCATAAATGTTGCTGTAATTATGATCATACTTAAGCCCTTTACTCGTGCTCTACTGGTTACGCTAGCAGTCTTATGTTGCGGGTAAAAATACTCACTGCTGGTGACTGAAAGCTAGTCTGAGAAGATGAACAAACATCAAAGGTTGGCTTTCATTACTGTGACCCTAACAGTCGGATTAGGTGCCGGTTTAACTATTGCCTTAAGTGACGGCAGTTCCAAAGTCGGAGGTGTTCCTGCGGTTGTTCTATGTGCCGGCGCTGCTTTTGCGATTAATTGGCTGGCATTCGTCCCGTCCTACCTAAAGCGGACTGAGCACTATTTTGATTTGGTGGGTTCACTCACGCATCTCACGTTGATATTTGTCGCTTTAGTTGGAACTTCGGATTTAGACCTGCGCGCAATCGTTGTCAGCGTACTAGTTGGAGTATGGGCAGTTCGATTAGGTTCGTTCCTTTTTCTTCGTGCTAAACAGGCCGGAGGTGATGGGAGATTCGATACGATCAAACACCATCCCGGAACGTTTTTTTCATGGTGGTCTCTCCAAGCCCTGTGGGTTCTAGTTACAGGAAGCTGCTCATTAGCAGTTATCACCAGTATGGAGCGCCAGTCTTTCGGATGGTTTGCTGGGGCAGGCCTAGCTCTGTGGGGGGCCGGGTTCCTTATAGAGATCGTGGCCGACCGTCAAAAAACGCAGTTCCGGTCTGAATCAAGAAATTCAGGTTCTTTCATCCAGTCTGGGTTATGGGCATGGTCTCGACATCCAAATTATTTTGGGGAGATACTTCTGTGGATTGGTATTGCGGTCGTGGCTATTCCTCTTCTATCTGGTTGGAGATGGGTAGCTCTTATTTCTCCAATCTTTGTTTTTGTCCTACTGACATGCATCAGTGGCATCCCGATTCTCGAAAGGAGAGCTAATGAGCGATGGGGAGATGACCCTATATACCGAGAGTATCTCCAAAGCACGCCGATTCTTCTTCTACGAAAACCAAAGGCTAAGATAAAAAACCTCTAGACATAAAATGGGGGAATAATGAAATTCGGTTTAGCTTTTGCCAGTAGCGCTGGAACGGAAAGTGATACAGCTCTAGAAATATGCCAGATAGCTGAAAAAGTAGGTTTCGAATCAGTGTGGGGCGGTGAACATGTGATCTTCCCATCTTCCATTGAGTCCAAATACCCCTATACGAGTGATGGGAAAGTACCAGCAACAAAAGACACAATGATTCACGATCCATTAATTTGGCTTGCATACGTTGCTGCAATCGCACCAACTCTTCGGCTAGGAACTTGTATCCTGATTCTTCCTCAACGTAACCCTCTAGTCCTTGCAAAGGAAATATCTTCGCTGGATTACTTATCAAGCGGAAGAGTGGAATTAGGTATCGGTGTGGGGTGGCTTAAAGAAGAGTTTGAAGCCCTTGGGATTCCTTGGGAGCGAAGAGGAGCACGAACAGACGAATATGTCCAAGCGTTACGGGCACTGTGGGGAGGCACTGATGTCGAATTCCATGGGGAATTCGTCGACTTCGAACCTGTCACCTGCACGCCACGACCCATTCAAGAACATGTGCCCATACTCGTAGGTGGTGATACTCCAGTTGCCGTTCGAAGGGCTGCAAAGCTTGCAGACGGATACTATCCAGGGACGGGTGATTTCAATGAATTGCAAAATCTGATTCAGCAAGTACGCCAATCAGCTGAAAGTTTCGACCGTGATCCATCTGAAATCGAAATTCACGCTCATTATGCGGCTCTTCCAGGCCAAGATCACTCTGAAGGGGTTGAACGACTTCAGGATGCGGGAGTCGGAAGGGTCATGGTCCCAGCATTCTTCTTTGCGGGACCTGGCGGATTCGAGCGCCTTGAGCAATTCGGCCAAGAAGTTATAGGAACTAGGAGCGAATAACGCTTCTAAATCGCTCAGCTAGAGTTCCCTCTGACTTCCATATCAGACAGCATTAAAGACGCGTGCTCATCCTTCCTAAAATCCCGAACGGTCCCTCTCATTCGTTTCGCACGAACAAGGACTTCATTAGAATAGGTGTAACACCGACCAATCGGCCCATCTGTATGCTCTGGTCCATTCTCTAACCTATCTAGATCTATCCCATGCCCAGTAGAAATATGAGTCATTCTTCGCAACACAATCGCAGCCTCTGCAGTGAGAGGATCAAGATTATCTTTAGCCCAAGCAATAAACTTCCCCACGAGGGACACTCCCTCCCAATCTTTTGGAGAAATAATAAATCCCTCCCTGATAACCCAATCAAGAAGCAATTCGCTGTTTTTCCATAGTCGGAGTTCTTGCTCCTCATCGGATGGATCAGTAACCATCAAATCATACTGACAAATAGGATCATCCTGCATTGAATGGGAGATAGCTAAACCAGTTAGATCAAACAGGTGTGTGCAGTTGCTTGTAGGGGAAGTATAACTTCCGATTGCGGTTGAATCTGAAGAAAGCGGCCTCCCTACAATCTTCTGAAGAGGGAGATCTGCCTCAGAGCAAGTGGACCAAGGTGCTCGTAGCACTAGTCCCGATACTGAAAGAACTTTGTCCGTATCGTGGGTTAGCTCAACTCGAAAATGATGGAAGTCATCTTCAAGTTCCCCGATGGTACCAGTTTCTGATTCGTTGATCAGCCGGATACGCCTCCGGCACAAGCCTTCCCCATAGCTGTTAAAATCGTAAGGCGGAATAGCTTTCATCCTATCGAACGTCTCTCTCCCAAATTCAGAGGGAGGCGCAATTTGAGGTATATCCACCATTGAGTGCAACTTTCTTTAGGGTCTACGAAGCTCCTAAGCGAGAGAGAATATCTTGATAGTCCTTGTATCTAGCGACAACAGTTCGCATAGAGTCCACATTGAAGATTTGCAATATTCTACTAATAGAATTCTTCACAGTAGAATCTGAAACGCCGAGTGTTTCTGCAACAGATTTTCTATCATCGTGTGTTGCATATGCGGCGACTATTTCTATTTGTCGTTCGGTGAGCGAGCTGAATGATTCAATGGTTCGTAAGTCATCCTCGGGAAGTTGGGATTTAGCAACGCGGACGCTGAAACTGTCGTAAGGCCGGACGCCTTCAGTAACTTTAGCAATTGTCTCGAGAAGGCTATCTGTTGGATTGACCTTAGATTCAATCGCAAAAATATTCTTTCCGACAAGATCTCTTGCATCCCCTAAGAGCGCAGCCTGATTTACATCAGCACCGGTATACATGATGAACTTTGATAAAGATTCTGCTTCCCAAGCTGCTTGTGCAAGGCTGAATCCACCAGTACGTTCACTTCCGAAATCAAGATCACAAACAACGATGTCGGGTCTCTGTTCAAGTATCGCCTCAAGTGCTCCAGAAGTATCAGAGCAACTGGAAATTTCGCTGCCTTCCCCTAGATGTTGAGCTAGTAACCCTTCGAGTCCAGCGAGAGTTATTGCATGGTCATCGACAATAAGAATCTTTAATTCCATATCTGAATCTGCCATCGGAAACCTCTTTTATGGCTTAAGTGAAAAGTAACCCTAGTTGTTATTATTGTAGTCCCTAAAGAGAGCTGGAATCCCATGAAATCTAAATGCGCTTTGCTTTATTCTCTTTCTATTCTTGGTTTGGGTGACTTACACTGGCGCGTGCTCGTAACCCTCCTCCATCGGTATTCTCTAGAGAAAAGACCCCACCGATACGATTCATACGCTTTTCCATATTCTTGGTTCCAGATGACCTCAGAGTTACATCGTTCATCCCGTCACCGTTGTCTTGGACGGTTAGTTGGATTTCCCCTGTAGAGGATTCAACTCCAACTGATAGGTCGACTTTGCTTCCATTGGAGTGCTTTAATGCATTTGAGACAGCTTCCTTGCAGACATAGAAAAGTTCATTCTGGATATCATTTCCCAAAGTGTCGATATTTGTATCATCATCGATCGTCACGCTGGTAGTGAAAGTCTCATTAGAATACGTTTCCCCAAGCGAGAAAAGTCTTACAGATAATAATGCTGTCCGTTGCTGCTCTTGGGTAAGTAGAGATCGGAGATCCTTTTGAATTTTTTGCAGAGATAATTGAAGGTTCCATGATTCAGATAAGAGTTGATCTTTATCTAAACTAGGACTCAATTTCGATGCCATGTTCATCGTTAAAACGTGAAGATCTTGTAGGACGTTATCGTGAATCTCTTGCACGAAAGAATCGCGCTCAGCTTCAACAGCGTCCATAAGTCTTCGATGTCTTTCAGCTTCAACTGCAGAGCCATGTTGTATCTTGGAGTCTATTTCATCTCCCCACTCAACGATGACGTCTTCTGCCTTGGACCAGATAGTTTCGATTTCAATATCAGATGCGCTTGATTTGTGAGAACTTACGAAGAATTGAATCGCCTGCCCATCAAACCATGCCGTATTTAAATGGGGCAAAAGTTCATTAAAATTTTTTCTTGTAGCTGAACCTAAATCACCTACTTGGAGCGGTTTTAACCTCCATGACTGAAAATTTTTGTTACCCCAGATAAATTCAATATCGTGAACTTTTCCATCCTTAATTCTTGGAAGATGAATAGCAATTGCACGTGGTAGGTCTATTACGTATCTAGACATCGCCGCTATTAGGTGATCAAGTTCAGGACTTTGGGCCATACTGCCAGTCTATAAAAAGAGCAGTCTAGTTAAACGAACTTCGAAGTAATGGAGGCTGAAACATAGAAAAAGGTTTAGTGCTGTGGGAGGAAAAGCTAAAAGCTACAAACTGACCCCTAGGGTGACCTGAAGGCAGAAAGCCGAATGATTAGTTGTTTACACCAAGATATCTATAGCCCAAATAACCAGCATCACTGCAAGTATCGCAAACACGCCAAAAACCACAGGCAGAACGAATATCCTTGTGAAGCTAAGATCTCTCGCTTTACGCATAGCCTTTGGCCAGAGCTCCGTATATCGCCGAGAAGAATCTGATGGCTGAGCTGTTTTCATATTCTCGTTAACTGCTCTATCACCTATTTGACTCATATCTATATTGTATCTAGAGACTTGCGAGCTACCAAGTTGCCTAAAGTACCAGTTCAGAGTGCTGTTTCTGTAAGCGGCTTGGAAATTTCGAATGCGTAAGCTTAAAATGTGCGAGTATTGGTTTGACAAAACATACTGCTGGTAGATCCTGTCCAGTAAGGAAATGAAAGTAGGGAAATATTGGTTGGGGTAGCTATCTGGGGCTGGGCACTTACCGGATTCGTGGTTGCTCTTTTGCTTCTAGGAGTTATTGCTTTATGGCGCCGCATGCAATCTATAGCGAGAGAAGAAATCGCGTCTGGAAACTCTCAACGCTGGTGGATGCATTTTTTTAAAACACCGCAAATCGAAGAGGAAAGCCCTGATCAAACTTACATAACTGCTCTTCTCGAAGATATTAAAGACAAACCTACTTAGGCTGAAATAGAAGAGCCGGCACCAACACAGGAGAAGGGACTTAAGTCCTATCGTCAGATGACTTTAAAGTTGTAGATTACGAGAGAGAAAGAGAGAGTTGTACACAGTGGATACGCCTAGAAGTAAGCAACAAATCATACATAAGTTGACATCACACACTGCTGCAATAGCAATGTTGTGGGAGGTATCACATCAAGAGGGGAGCCCCATCACTTTGGATGCTGGCAAAGCAGAAATGATACATAGAGCAATCAAAGAAATGAAAGACCTCCTAGCTTTTTACCCTTCGGCAGAATAATGAAAAGAAATATAATTCTTGTCGTCGATGATGATCCCGGCGTTCGGAAGATCTCAGAACTATGGGTTAGTACTTATTTCCCAGACAATGAAGTTCTTTTGGCATCTGGGGTTGATGAAGCTATAAAGATTCTTGAGAATCAACCAATCCACGTTGTCATTTCCGATTGGGCTATGCCTGAGCCTGGTGACGGTTTTATTCTTGCGAGCAAACTCGAAGAACATGGATTTGATATGGGCCAGTTTCTTCTCACTAGTGGAGAGTTAACAGCTGGGGAAATCCCAGAAGGAATGCATATCAAGTTTGTTCCTAAAGGAGACCTTGATGGCCTTAAGGCATGGTGCGGTGATCATATAGAGCCGTATCAGCACGTTAGACACAAGAATAATGAAGCGCGGACACTGCTCGTGGTTGATGATGATGAGCTAGTAAGGGAGACGTTTCTCACATGGGTTTCACATACATTCCCAACGCTTGAAGTAGAAACGGCTGGGACTTTAGAGCAGATCACCGAATCAATTGAGAAGGCCCCTAGCCCATATGCAGTAATCACAGATTATGATCTTGGGGATTTTGATGCTAACTCTGTTTGGCAAGTGTTGAAAGAAAATTGGGGAGAAGATAAAGCAAACGAAGATATTGTTGTCGTCTCAGGACTAGAACGGGAAGACATAGGCTCCATGTCGTTTATCGGAAAAGGAAATCTTCAAGCAATTTCCACATGGATAGAAGAAAAGTTCTATTAGTAAAACTACTACCATCAGAAGGCACTAAAGATGACCGGTGATGTAGGATCCCCACATGAAAGAATTCTCTGAAAGCTTCAGGAATGACCCCTCCTAACCTGCTGTTATTCACACCTGATCAGCTTCGTGCTGATGCACTAGGGTGCTTCGGGAATCCAGTAGCGCAAACACCAAACATTGATGCCTTCTCCAAACGCGGAACAAGATTTAACTCGGCATGGTCACAGCATTCTGTTTGTGGCCCCAGCCGGGTATCGATTATGACTGGCTGGTACCCACATACGGCAGGACACCGGACACTCGATCACCTTTTGAAGCCATGGGAACCTAATCTATTGCGGTATCTTAAAGACTCCGGCTACGACGTTGCCATGGTAGGGAACCGTGGAGATGTATTCGCTCAAGGCGTTACGGAGGCAAGTACCACTTTCTGCGGAAACCTCGTTAAGCCCTCTTGGGGATGGAGAGATATAACAATAACTACCAATGAAGAACACCCACTCTATCGAGGGTTCTGGTTTGGAAAGCAGGGCAATGAACCAAGAATCGACATTGACGAGGCCGCTATCCAGACCGCCATACAGTGGCTTCAGGAGCGAAACAGCAACAAACCGTGGGCATTATGGATCCCTTTGCTTTCCCCTCATCCTCCGTTTATGGTCGAAGACCCATGGTTCTCAATGCATGACAGAAATGATATGCCAGCTCCAATATCACCTGAAAGCGGCAAGGGAAAACCAGAATTCATGAACGAATACAGGAAGCGGTACGGATGGCAAGATCTCAATGATGAGTATTTAGCTGAGATAGCGGCGACATATTACGGCATGGTAAGCAGAGTCGATGATCAGTTCGGACGTCTACTATCAGCAATCGATAGTGTCGGCGATGGAGAGAATACTGTCACTTTTTTCTTCAGCGACCACGGGGAGTACCTAGGAGATTACCAACTTGTTGAAAAGTGGCCTTCCGGTCTCGACCCAAGCCTTGTTCGAAATCCGTTCATTGTGGCTGGGCCCAATGTGGGGGAAGGCCAGGTCGTACGTGGAGAAATTGAAATGATAGATCTCCTGCAAACATGTCTCGAACTAGCAGAGACCGAACCTGCCCACACCCACTTTGGGAAAACCCTCACGGGCTTATTCGCCGATTCCACTGCCCCACACCGTTTGGCAGCTTATAGCGAAGGGGGGTTCAGTATTTCCGATCATCAACTCTTCGAGAAAGTAGATTCGGGAATTTATAAGCACAAGTCAGAGATCCAACATGAGCTACCTCACCTAGTTGGCAAGGCAGAGTGCATTAGGACACAGAACTGGTCCTACATCTACAGGCATGATGGACAAGATGAACTATATAACCGGATAGAAGACCCTACGGAGACTATAAACCTGCTGGCATCCAAACATATCGAGAATAACGAGTTAGATGAGGTAGTAAAACAGCTTCGAAATGAGATGTTCAATTGGTTAGTTGAAACAAGTGACGTTATACCATGGGTCCGAGATCCACGCTTTCCCGAAATCCCACATGGGTGGAGAAAGGAAACCAGTTAAAAGATGGCTGACTTAGTTCTTGAATCGCTCAATCTCACCGGTGTGGGCTATGAGATCATAGAGTGCGACCCTGATCTTGCTGATACGACTGCGTTCTGCGGGCATTACGGCTACAAGCCAGAGGAATCTGCGAACGCCATCATGGTGGTAGGTAAAGGAGAACCACGAATATATGCAATGTGTGTAGTTCTTGCCACCACCCGAATTGACGTCAATAAGTCCGTTAGAAAAAAATTAGGAACTAAGAGGGCATCATTTGCTTCACCTGAAGAAGCAACTAAAATCACAGGTATGGCCTTAGGTGGCGTGACCCCATTCGGCCTTCCTCATGATCTTCCGTTGTGGATAGACAGTCGGGTTATGGGTTGTGAGAAAGTCATTGTTGGAGGCGGATCCCGAAATAGGAAAATTTATGTTCCACCACATGCCTTATCTGCACTTCCAAATGCAGAAATTGTCGAAGGACTTGCAAAGGAAGCATAATACAGCACATGAGGTCCGGAGCTACAAAACAAAATGAACGCATAACGAACCTAGATACGGTTCGGGGTCTTGCGACTTTGGGTATACTGGTAATGAACGCCGTCAATTTTGGCATATCAGATTCCGCGTACCAGAATCTTGACGCCGGTGGTTCAAATAACCCATTCGACTGGGTTATTGGTATCGCTGGAGAAATCTTTGTCGACCAGAAAACAATGGCGCTTTTCTCCATGCTATTTGGGGCTGGAATTGTTCTTTTCGCCGACCGGGCAGTTGAGAAAGGAAGAAAACCAGTTCTCTTAAGTCTATGGAGAAATCTCTTATTGTTAGGATTTGGGTTGTCGCACTTAATGCTTTGGGAAGGCGATATTCTCACGCTCTATGCATGTTGCGCTCCAGTTGTCCTCTTCTTTCGTAAAAGATCACCTAGAGTCCTCTTCAGTTGGGGAATAGGGTTTTTCGTGTTAACAATCTTGCATGGAGTAATCACGCAAGATCTTGTCAATAGCGGCGAAACTGAACTCGGAAGTTTTTGGAGTGGGGACGCACCCATGGGTGATGAAGTCAGTTTCTGGTTCCTAGGTGACGTAGCGTGTCGAGCGTTAGGATGCATGCTGATCGGAGTGGCCCTCTACCGGTCCGGATTCATTTCTGGGAAAAGTGAACGGGCGCTTTACCAAAAAACAATTCGGTGGGGCCTAGGGTTCGGGCTTCCATTGGCAACTGCTGGAGTGCTATGTCAGGCATTAGCCGATTATGACCCTGAAGTTGCGATTATAGGGCAGTTGCCGAACACTGTTGCCACGATCCCACTCGCCTTAGCATTCTTATCAATTATTTCTCTATGGGATAGAAGGCCATCAACTCCAATACATGATCGAGTCCGCTCAGTTGGGCAAATGGCATTTACTAATTACCTAACCCAGACAGTCTTCGGCGTAGTGGTGCTTTCAGCCATTTTTGATAAAGACGATTTGGGGCGAGGTGGTGTCGCCCTCTTCATTCTCTGCGTGTGGTGTATCCAGCTTATATGGTCAAAATTATGCCTCGCTCATTTCCGCTTTGGTCCGGCAGAATGGGTATGGAGAACAATGACATACCGCAAATATCAACCACTTCGACGAACAACTCAGAAAGAAGCTGCCTAATATGCGTATAACCCCAGAGCTGTCGCTGAGGCCCTTCCGTTAGCTTTCAATAAAGTCAGTAATTGTCTTGTGGAAATGGCGAAGCCTAATTTCTTGATCTGATAGCCAAAGGCCTGGGTAGCCAGCGCTGTTCATTCCGGCTTGGACAGAAGCAAGATTGGCTGCATCTTGATCAATAACCAAGCCAAGAGACCGGGTGCTTCCTTCAGGCCGGAAATCATGTTTAGGGAGTTCCGGCCATTCTTCACCTTCGGGGATCAGCTCAAACATCCAAACATCGAATAGGCACTTATTTGGGTCGCTGGGATGCGGCCGGTGCCGATATAGCATCAAATCATCAGAATGCGTATTGAACGTTACCCCAGGGAAAACTAAGTAGTTATAGTCGTCAGTCAACTGGTCATCATGTAGCTCTGAGAAGTCCTTACCCTGTTCTTCCTGTGTGGCGCGCTTCTGTTTCTGTACTGCTTCGCGAATCCCATTCACTGGCCCCTCATAAGATGCCGGATCGATACCAGCATCTGATAACAAGAACTTCAAAGGTGGAGGAATTTCACCAACAGATTCAACTCGTGGGCTTAGTAACCCAAAAGCAATGAGATAGCGACTGTGCTTGTCGTAGAGATCAATCTGAATATCAAAATCGTCTAAGTACCATTTCAACTGAGGATGCGTAGTGGCAGTATGGTAGGCCTCAGCGAACGCGTCAACTGCGGCTTTCCAGTTGCAATTCCACTCTGCTGTCACCCACCGAGTCATCGCCATCCGCTCAAAATGATACGGTTCGAAATGTCCGACCAAGTCGCCAATGTATTCTTCGAGGGGTTCAACTTCCGTATTGAGACTAAACCAGACGAAACTAACCCAGGTTTCGCATGGAAGTTCAGCGAGCCCGCTACAAGGCGGCTTTCCTTGTTGGAATGTATCTAAGTCAGGAATATCAACGAAAGTTCCATCGGAATCATACTCCCATCCATGGTAACCACACACAAAACTCTCAGCGTGCCATAAGCCTTCATCAGCTAGG
>PBMJ01000037.1 GCA_002722525.1 Acidimicrobiaceae bacterium
ATGTTGTGGACTATGTTAAAGATGTTAAAGATGTTTGACATGGGAAAATAGTAAGTTATCCACAGGTTGTGAGTAAAAATGGGGATAATTACATCAATGTAACTTAGGTTTCAACTTCAAATTTAAATCTAAATCAGTGAAGCTGGGTGGCAGTGATAATTCCTGCGAGCACCATTCCAAGGCCTCCCAATAGATACCAATTATTTGTTCCCCCGGGGAGAAGGTCAACATAGTTGACAATAATCATTGCCGTCCCCAAACCAAGTAAAGAAAACATTGTCGGGGCTACCCAGCGTGAACTAATTTTCTTTGAAGGGATATACCCCATCGAAGTAGTCCCACTTGGGGGGAGGTTCGAGGGCCGCGTTCCTTTTTCGGTAATACGACTATTACTTTTTCTATCTTTTGGAGGTTTTCCCATAGTCTAATAATAGAAGACAAGGGACAGAAATGTTATTTCCCGTAATATTTCCTTAGAGATCCACTACCCTCGCAATAATGACTTCTGAAGTTCTGGTAATCGATAATTACGACTCGTTTGTTTATATCCTTGTCCAATATCTCGGCGAATTAGGTGTGGAACCTGTTGTATGTCGCCATGATCAAATTTCTCTAGAAGAAGCAATTAATCTTAACCCTGAACGAATCTTAATCAGTCCTGGCCCGGGTTCTCCCGATGACGCAGGTATTTCAAATTCTCTGATTGCTCATTTCAAAGATGTATGTCCAATTCTTGGAGTCTGCTTAGGCTTGCAGTGCATTGGGCAAGTTTTTGGCGGGAAGGTAATCCGGTCTCCACAGGTAATGCATGGAAAAACTTCTGAAATTAACCATGACGGAAAGGGGATTTTTGACGGATTGCCAAACCCTTTTAACGCCACCCGCTATCACTCCTTGATCGTAGAAAATAGTTCTCTTCCAGATGAACTTGAAATTTCGGCAAAGTCTAATGACGGGCTAATTATGGGACTACGGCACATGAGGTATCCAATAGAGGGAGTCCAATTTCATCCCGAATCTATTCTCACTGAGAATGGACTAACTCTAATCAAAAATTTTCTTCAGCTATAGAGAACCTTTACCCTCCATCAGGCGTAGGAGTGGGTTCAGGTTCCGGCTCAGGAGTGGGTTCCGGCTCAGGAGTGGGTTCCGGCTCAGGAGTGGGTTCCGGCTCAGGAGTGGGTTCCGGCTCAGGTTCAGGAGTGGGTTCAGCTTCGCTGGCAACACCGACACAAATCGATACTGTACTTTCTGGGGCTACTAGTGTTCCTGCTGCGGGGATCTGAGTGACTACCCTTCCTATACTCGGCGATCCAGGATCAACTTCGCAGTCAGTTGGAGGATCAACAAATAAGTTCCTGTTATCTAAAAGGAGCGCTGCTGCTTCATCCTCTAGCCCAATAACAGATGGAACCTCAACTGTTGAAGGCCCAACAGACACTTGGACCGTGACAACGTCTTCAAGGCTATGGTCAGTTCCTCCCTCAGGAGAAATCGAGAGGATTATGTCAACTTCATCATCAGGATTCTCTATTTCGACTTCTTCAATAATGACAGTCCAGCCTCTGCCAACTAATTGTTCATCGATCACTGAGCGATTTCTTCCTAGAAGATTATTTGGGATAACATCGCTTACTCGACCGTCAGAGACTCTGATTACTACTACGTTATTTGGCTCCAATGGCGAGCCTGCTTCGGGTTCTTGTTCAGCGACGACACCAACATCATAATCATTGGTTTTAATTGTGTAGATTTCAATATTTTGAAAGCCTTTATTCCGCAACTCGATTAATGCTTCTTCCTGAGTTAGGCCCACTGCGACTGGAACTTGCTTTGCTTCAGGACCGACACTGACAACTAGATCCACAGCTTCACCAGGTTGTATTTCAACTCCAGGCTCAGGGTCTTGACTAAGAACCCTGTCAGAAGGTATATCTGTTCTAATTTCAGTTGTTAATCGCCCTACTTCCAATCCTCTAGCTTGTAGAAGGGAAACTGCTTGATCTCGCCCAAGATCAACTACGAAGGGAACAACGACTGCGTCTGATGCGACTGGGACTGGTGTCCCTGTTTGAATTGGATCTTGATCCGAATCAGAGGAATCCCCAATAGCGTTTACTAAGAGAATGATAAGTGCCACAAGCGCTACAAGAAGACCCACGGTAAGTAATCCCCATAGCCAAATCCGTCTATCATTCCGCTCATATGGGTCAAAATACTCCGGTGGGTATGGGGGGGCAGGGTAGTTTGGATTAGTCATCCCTTGAGTTGCTTGAACTGGATTGACTCGTGTAGCTGCATCTTCCATTGGATCAATGGCTGATGTGACTTCAGTCGTATCTGAAAGACCTTCGGGTCCTAAGGAATGCCAGCCAGAAAGAAATCTTTCAAGATCTGATTGGAGTTCTTCTGCACGACTATATCTTTGATCCGGTTCTTTATTTAACAACTTTACAGTTATTGCCTGAAGGGCTTCTGCAACACCTGGGCGTCTTGAAGAAATAAGTTCCGGTTGTTCTTGTACATGCTTGTATGCGATTGAAACTGGGCTATCTCCACTGAAGGGTGGAGTCCCGGTAAGCATTTCGTACATAACAATTCCAAGTGAGTACAGATCGCTTCGACCATCTAAAGGTTTTCCTTGTGCTTGTTCTGGGGAAAAATATGTCGCTGTTCCCATCACAGCTCCGGTTTGGGTAAGGTTAGTTTCTCCATTCCCGGAAATAGCAGTTGCTATACCGAAATCAGCGACTTTTATTTGACCTGAATCTGAAACGATCACATTTCCAGATTTCATGTCACGGTGCACCACGTCGTTCTTATGGGCAAAACCTAGAGCTGATGCAATCTCTTTCGCTATTTCTGCTGCTTGCACAGCTGGAAGAGGTCCTTCTGTTCGAATAACTTCAGAAAGGCTTCTCCCTTCGACATACTCCATTACTATGTAATATGTTTTTCCTTCTCTGCCCCAGTCATATACTCCAACAATATTTGGGTGGCTTAAATTTGCAGCAGCTTGAGCTTCTCGACGAAATCGCTCAACAAAAGCAGGATCTGTAGCGAATTCAGGGAATAAAACTTTTACTGCGACAGGCCTACCAAGAAGCTGATCTTGTGCAAGAAAAACTTCGGCCATACCTCCGCGAGCTAACCGCCGTTGAAGTTCATATCTTCCGCCTAAAATTATTGGCCCTTGTTCGGACATAGGGACAAAGTTTAATAGCCAACAAGGGTCAGATAGGTTCACCCTAAGAAGTCAGTAACATAAAAGTCATCTTTAGGGCGCTTTTTGAGTAAGAGCTACTACAGAAAACCTTGAATTCTCAAGGCTTCCAAAAGAACTTCTTTAGCTATTGGGGCTGCATCAGTCCCTCCGGTTAGTTGTCCCTGTCCAAGTACTGACTCAACAATTACGGCTATAGCTAATGTTGACTCACCGTCTTTAGGACCGGCATACCCAACGATCCATCCGTGGGTGTCATCAGGGCGATCTGCGTCAACTTGAGCGGTCCCTGTTTTCCCACCAACGACTACCCCGGGTATCGCCAAATTTGTTGCAGTTCCCGAAGTGGCTGTGATTTCCATAGCTGATTGCAAGCTGAGCGCATCTTGGCGTGAAAGGACACTTTGCCAAATTAATGGCTTATAGGCCTCAATAAGTTCGCCATTCTGGTCAGTAAATGAATTCATCAGATGGGGTTTCATCAAAATTCCATCATTGGCGATAGTTGCCGCAACAAGTGCCATCTGCAGAGGTGTTGATTTGACATTGAATTGGCCGATTCCTGATTGAGCAAGGGCCGGCGTGTTCTCAAGGATGGGAATTGGAGGTTCAGCATTTGTTTCACCTACTTGGTTTCCGAAATCATCTGGAAAGATAGATTCTGCTGGGGATGGAAGATCTATCGGCGGAAGTTGATTAAAACCAAACTTTTCAGAAGTTTCGATTAGGGACTCAGCTCCAACGATTTCTGCTGCTAATTCAGCAAACGTGGTATTGCAAGAAACACGTAAACCCTCAAGAATATCTCCGCCACATGTGGATCCTGCGAAGTTCTGAAGTGGAAATGTGGTAAGAGGTGGCGTGTATGTCGCTCTGATATCAAACTCTGGCTGCGTCAGGGTGGCAGATGTTGAAGTCAACGCAGCTGACGCGGTCACAAGCTTAAATGTTGAACCCGGGAAGAAAATTTCTCTGTACATTTTGGGCAGACGGGGATCTTCTGCTGAGGGGAGTGATGAATATTCCTCCCAAGCTTTCTCTCCGGCTTGTAAGTCTGAGGACCCAAAGATACTTGGGTCATAGGATGGGTAACTCCAAAATGCGAGAATAGCTCCTGTTCTTGGGTCAACTACGACGACAGAGCCGTTTCGTTCACCAAGAGCCTCTTTCGCTGTTTCTTGGAGAGAATGGTTAAGCGTTATAGTTAGATCAGCTGAGGTGTCGGTGACAGTAAAGATGTCTTTCAAGCTGTTAAATTGTTGCGTTTCCTTTTGACCTGCGAGTTGGTCATTGTAATAGCGCTCTAATCCATCAGCCCCATATTGAAATGAGAAGAAGCCAGTTGAATGGGCGTATAGGTCTCCATATGGGTAGGTGCGTTCATATTTGAGCTGGCCTTCGACCTTGAGGGATTTTGCGATTATCTCTCCGTCTATTGTGATAATCTCTCCTCGTTCGCGATTGAAATCACGTATTACGGATCTCATATTGCTTGGATTTTCTTGGAGTTCTTTTTGTTGGAAGATCTGTATTCTGTTTAATTGCACAAAGAGAGCCACAAAACAAAGAATGAGTGCTACTCCTAAAATTCGAATGTTTCGGTTCATCCGGCCCCCATTGTCATTGGGTTCTCATCTGTTTTGCCTTTTCGAACCTCATCAGAAATTCTTAGGAGGAGTGCAAGAAGGACCCAGTTCGCTAGCAGAGAGCTTCCTCCGTAACTTACGAATGGAAGAGTGACTCCGGTAAGTGGAAGGAGGCGGACAACACCAGCAATAATGATAAACGCCTGAAATCCTAACAAGGTTGTTAACCCAGCGGATAAGAGTTTTTCAAATGGCCGCGTAGATGTAAGAGCAATTTTTAATCCAGATCCCACTAAAAGTAAAAAGAGGGTTAAAACTGCAGTAGTCCCTACGAGCCCTAATTCTTCTCCAATAGCTGCGAGTATGAAGTCTGTTTCAACTGCAGGAATATTTTCAGGTGTACCCACTCCTAGCCCAGTGCCCGTGAATCCTCCTTCTGCAAGAGCAAATGAACTCTGGACAATTTGATATCCGTCTCCAGTTGGATCATCAAAAGGCTTTAGCCATATATCGACTCGTTCTTGTACGTGGGAGAATTGACTCCAAGCTAGGAGTGCTCCTCCAGAAAAAAGTACTCCGCTCATTATCAGATATGATGCTTTTCCAGTTGAGATCCAAAGTAAAGCTACAAACAGTGTGAAGAAAAGAAGGGAGGACCCAAGGTCTTTTTCTGCGACCATAACAATTAGAGAAACTCCCCAAGCAAGAAGTATGGGTCCAAGATGTCGAATTTCTGGAATAGCGACGCCAAACCGGCCGACACTTGTTGTTGCTAGAACATCGCGCTTTTCAACAATGTACGCTGAAAAGAAAATAGCGAGAACGATTTTTGCAAATTCTCCTGGTTGGAAATTAATTGAACCTATTGAAACCCATATTTTTGCGCCATTGATTTCTCTTCCGAACCCTGGAATTAACGGCATTATAAGAAATACGACACCGATAATCATCAATATGTACCGATATTGTTCTAACCGCCGAATTTGTGGGATAAAGACAAGGGTGGCAATAAATGCTGCAACACCAATGAGTGTCCATGTCGCTTGTAACCCTGCTAGGTCTTTATCAAGACGTGCAATGACGAAATACCCAATACCGTTCAGAAGGCCCGCTAATGGCAACAAAGAAAAATCTGCTCTAGGGGCGAATTTTCTTACTGCAAGATGAGCTAGAAGAAGAAGTAAGAGGATTCCGATTAAAAATGGAACGATATTTGCGGGGATTGAAGATGATCTCCCCAAACTGGCTAGGACATATCCGGCTACAACGAGAACCGCTACAAAAAGAAGAAGGAAGAATTCGATGTTACGATTTCGGGATTTCATATTTGTGAATATCAATTAGTTTTCATTTTGTTTCTCAGTTATCTCTTCTTGCAGCGCATCTAAATATTGAGATGCTTCTTCTAGAGTTTCAAACTGAGGTTTTTGTATGATTTCTTCAATAGTTCTTTCATCAAGGTCACGTCCAAGTATTGGTCGACGCTCTTCAATCGTTGGGTCGAACCATAAGATGCTGTTTGTTCTTCCTTGATATAGCAGTATTTGCGAATTCTCTATGGAGGTATCACCAACTTGCTCGAAGCTGACGAAATAGTTATCGCGAGCGTAACGTCCGATAAATACCCCAATAATTAAAAGCATTACTAACGCTGTAATAATAAGTTTTCTAATGTTTTCAGGGGTTGTTTGCCATTCAGTTACTCCTTCAACTCTGTTTCCAAGACTGCGTGAGGTAGATGAAAAAGAAGTAGATGAGCTTTGGGGTGGTATCGATCGTGAGATAGAGGAAACAATCGAAGGTGTAGTGGACACCTCGCCTTCTTTCACATCGACAATGAGAACTGTTATATTGTCGTTGCCTCCATTGGTATTAGCTAAGCTAACAAGCTGCTCAGCGGCTTCTTGTGGACTATCGACCGTCTCGAGAGTGTGTCGAATTTCTTCTGCTGATACTTCATTGCTTAGACCATCCGTACATAAAAGAAAACGATCGTCTTTGTGTATAGGAAGCTCCCAGCAATCTACACTCGCATCTACATCGATTCCTAGCGCACGGGTAATAATGTTCCGGTGAGGATGGTTTTCTGCTTCTTGTTCAGTAATTTTTCCTTCGCGCCTCATCTCCTCAACAAGACTATGATCTTCAGTTACTTGAGAAAATTGGCCTTGAGATAGAAGGTAAATCCGTGAGTCGCCAATATTAGCTATTGCAAGTTTTTCAGCATTGCCTGAGGAGGGTTCGACCATGGTGATCCCGCAGAGAGTTGTACCCATCCCCTCTAATTCGGAATTTGTTTCTGCTTCTGCGCGTACAGCAGTATTTGCTTCGATAACTTGATCTCGAAATGATTGAACTGTTGAGTATCTTTTTTTGTCAAAGAGTTTCTTTACTGCGATTTTAGATGCTGTTTCTCCACCACGGTGTCCTCCCATTCCATCTGCAACAATAAAGATAGAATCACTAACTCCGAGAAAATCTTGATTCATCTTCCGGATTTTTCCAACGTCTGTTACGAAACCTAAATCAAAAGAAGATGACGATGTCTTGAAATTTATAATAATGCGATCGTCACTCATTTGGCCTCAAGTACTGTGTTGCCAATTTGAATACGGTCTCTTTTTTCCAATAGGTGGATTTTCTCTATCTTTTCTCCATTGACGAATGTCCCATTTGTCGATGCTAAGTCCTCTAGAAACAGAGTGTTGTCTTCTAGGTAAATCCGAGCATGTCTGTGGGACGTAAAGGAGTCATTGATTATAACGTCACATTCTTCATCCCGGCCCACAAATATTTCTTCTTCTAAGGGGTATTCAGTCCCCTGTATATCTTGAGGTTCGATCGTTAACAAATGTGTTATGGCTGTTTTGTCATCCTTATCCTTTTTTGAGGAGCGAATTGATTTTTTGGGTTTTCTTAGCTGGATTAGTGACATAATAACGACCCAGACAAAGAAGGCATAGAGAAGCGCTAAGAAGAGAAACTTTAAAAGCTCTAAAAATTGTTCAGACATTGCTCGTCTCTATTTCACTTATTTTTACAAACCATTTTATAGGGAATCGGTGTTTTATCTTCCTTGCCATTTGGGATTACGTTTTTCTTTGTAGGCTTTACGACCTTCTTTGACATCTTCGGTTTGACTAGCGACGATTCTCATTGTTTCACCAAACCTTACTGCCTCTACCCAACCCATGTCTTTCGTTCTGGTTGCGACTTCTTTTGTTACTCGTGATGCGATGGGTGCGGATTGACAGAGTCGTTGGGCTAGCTCATTAGCCTTTTCTAGCAGTTCTTCATGCGGGTAGATTTCCCAGACAAGCCCTATTTCTTTCGCCCGTTCTGCTGAGATTGTTTCGCCTAGAAGTAATAGTTCCATCGCATGGGACCAATTAAGTTTGTTCGGAAGGCGAATGGCCCCAACAATTGTTGGAATTCCAATACGGACTTCTGGATATGCAAATGAGGCACGATCGCTAGCTACGACAAAATCGCAAAATGTTACTGCAGTTAAGCCATATCCGATACAAGGCCCGTTTACAGCTGCGATAACAGGTTTAAATATCTCAATCCCACTTTCGAAGCTATTTATCGTGGGTTTTTCCCAAAAGGTTCCCGGGAAAGTGCCGGCGCTTCCTTTCATGTCTTTCAGGTCAGCTCCTGCGCAAAACGTGTCGCCAGCCCCTGTGAGAATAGCAACCCAAGCAGTTTCGTCTTCTAAAAATTTCTTCCACGCAGCGTTAAGCCCTTCGCGCATAGCCCCATTTATAGTATTGAGATTGTCTGGTCGGTTATAGCTGATTGTGACTACATTACCTAGTTGTTCATATGTAACTGGAGAGTTCGTCATAATTAACTTGCTTCAAATCTGATTCTGTATGAACCAAATTCAATCTGGTCGCGGTCGGTTAGTACATGTTGAGAAATTCGGTGCCCATTCACCAAAGTCCCATTCGTCGATCCAAGATCTGACAGAAGGTAGCCAGTCTCACTTAAAAGAACTTCTGCCTGATTTCTGCTGATACTTGGGTCATCAATGCAGACCGAGGAATCTTGAAGACGTCCAATGGTGACAACACGATTTCCGATTACTATTCGCTTACCATCAGGCAATACAAGAGCGCCAGGTGGGCACCCACTTTCATCTTGTTTTAAACGAGCATCGATACGAAGCGTTCCAGTTCGTAAATTCTCTTCCTTTTGTATACTGACGTTAATAGATCCAAGAAAAATGTAACCTTCTTGATAACAATAATCCCGAATGGTTTCTTCTAGTTCTTGTTCTAAAGGCTCTTTCGCTTCAATAAAATTTGAATAATCACTTTCGGATATGACGACATCAAAATCATTGGGTGCAAGATGGTCACCGTGAACTCCTATGCTCCGATTCAGCTCGACTTCTCTAACAATTTTTCGACTTATTTCAACAGGCTTAAGCTCACTGCTGAAAAACTTAGCAAATGTTCCTTCAACAAGCTTCTCGAGTTTATTTTCTACCTTCTTGATTACCACAAACTCATTTTAGTCCTCCATGGAGGTTATTCTGCAATGAGACCACGTAAGACCAATTCTTCCCTTGATGGGAAATCAAATATTAGCGGCGAGCTCAACTCCGGATCTCTACAAACGTTGTAGCCGGGAGCATCCGCTGCAGTAAAGTTTCGGGTGGTAGTTGGGTATGTTCCAATCGATGGAGATTGGAGGAATTCCTCTACCCCATCGGCAAGAGCATTTGATACAGCTGGAAGGTATTCTGCCGATTTAAGAAGTCTGGCTTCAGAAGGATTTGCTAAATAGGCGAGCTCTATAAGGGTTGTCGGAGTTTTTGGTCGAGACATCATACCGTATGTGTCTGTACCGCGATTGTTTAATACTCTGATAACTCCAGCATCGTATTGGCTTGTCCATTGCACCCAGGAGAACTTGTCGAGTGCTTCATAGACAGCTTCGTATACGAGCGTTCCTAATCTAGCTGACTTTACTGAGTTACTTTGCACAAACGTTTCAGCCCCTGGGTCAGATGAGGGAGCAATCATCGGTGCATTGTGATGGATCGAAACCATACCAGCTGCTTGCAGGTGATCTGCGTAAAGCCCGCGAGATGAAAGTGGTATGTGATAGTTCTTTGTTCGAACTAGAAAAGAACTAATCCCCCTGTTCGCAAGCTCGTCGAGGAATGCTTCAGCTACATCCATGTTGATAGCGTTTTCCCATATCCCTGAATAATACGCTCCACCGTCAATCCCCCCATGGCCAGGATCGATGGCGATTTGAACATCGGTGACGAGGGTTCCACCAATGACTGGGACTGCGTACCCACATGGAGACCGAACTATATAACCGTTCTGTGTTTCTGCTAGAACTACAGTATTGATGCCAGTAGTCGTTGTGAGTCCCCATGGTGGGCGTTCTAGATCCAATTCGGATGTTATTCCAAGACGCCCCCAATAATCGAGAGTCTTATTTTCATTTGGGACGTTCATTGTGTCCTGATCGAGAGTGAGAAAGTAGTTTGGGCTAATCCCAGTTTCGATTCCCCAAAAGAGTGTAAGAAGTCCTGTATCAAATTGTGTCCCTAGAGATTCTCCACTGGCGGCAACGACGAGCTCTGATTTTCCATCTCCGTTCATATCTAAGGCTTCGAGTGCATCTCCCCAATGGTCAGCCGGTTCAGCTCCTATTTGGAAACCATCAGTATTTTGATCGATCGCTATTGACCCTCTACCTGAGATGCCTTTCGAATTGCCAAAAAGTATTGTGACTGCTCCAGCTCTCTGAACGGAATCTAAACTTTCAGCAGGGGCACCTATCGCTAGATCTTCGAATGTGTCGCCATTGAAATCTCCGCTTGTAAGGACTGAACCCCATCTATCTCCCTGCTCATTTCGCCCTGGGACGTTGAAGCTTCCCTGATGCAAACGAGATGACCCCATTATGCTGATTCCTTGTTCTGACCCGAACATGACAGTTACAGCCCCTGTTTGTTTCCTCTTTCCACTACTTTCATTAGGGGCTCCTATCGCTAGGTCAGTAAAGCCGTCATTATTGAAGTCGCCGGATGTAAGAACGGCTCCCCAGTGGTCATATGCTTCATTTCTGTCCGGTACATGCGGAATATTTTGATGAAGACGAAAGGAATTATCTGTTGTAATGCCTGATGGGCTTCCATACAAAAGTGTCACTGCTCCTGCTTCTGGAAATTGACCGTACTTTTCTCCTGGAGCCCCTACAGCTAAATCACTGAAACCATCATTATTGAAATCGCCAGACGCTAGAGCCGATCCCCATTTGTCGTTTTCTTCGCCGCCATCTGGAATGCCCTTGGTCTCTTGATCAATATCTTGTGATTCGCTGGCTGAAAGACCCGAAGATGAACCATATAAAATTGATAATTTACCTACATCGGTTTTTCCATCTTTATCTTTTTCAGGCGCTGCGACAACTAGATCCTCGTATCCGTCTCCATTAAAATCCCCTACTGAGAGCATGGATCCCCATTTATCTCCTGTCTCATTTCCACCGAAGCTATTTGATGATCCTTGATGAAATGTTTTTCCGATTTCGGTAGCGCCAACACCTTCTTGTGATCCAGCGAAAATCCATATCCGCCCTGCGTCAGTTACTGTTCCAATATCTTCATTAGGGGCACTAACAACTAAATCATCGAACCCATCACCATTAAAATCACCAAAAGTCGAACGAGCACCAAAGTGGTCACGGTATTCATCCGAATCTGGGACATAAGGCATACTTTGATGAAGAAAAGTGCTTTCTTTAGGAGTCTGATCAGGATCCCCATAAAGAATAGTTACTGCTCCTGCAGCATTCGCATCACCGAAGCGTTCACCGGGAGCCCCGATCGTAAGATCGGCATACCCGTCTCCATTAAAATCTGGTCGAATAATAGAACTACTTTCTGATTTATATGTCGATTGCGATTGTGCTGCTATTTCATTAGAAAAGACCATCAAAAAAAATACTAAAAATCCAAAAGTCAGCACCCAGTTTCTTAGGCTTTTGGACTCTTTAAGCCATTGCCATAAATATAAAGGGCGAAGATTCATTTTCTAACTTTCATAATTAGGGGTGCGCGAGGAGGGACTTGAACCCTCATATCCCGAAGGACACAGGCACCTGAAGCCTGCGCGTCTGCCAATTCCGCCACTCGCGCGAGTAGAAAAAGAGGGTATCGTAAGAACTGTAATTCTCAGCAAAAAAAACATCTATATGTTTATTTGCCCTGATAAGTATGTTTGATTTCAAGTATTTCGTCCTAATATTCGGTCAACGCGAATCTCTATTACTCGCCTATCTTCACCTCTGTCTTTAGGGGGTGAATAGCGTTTTGCGTATCTTGAAGTTCCTTCTTGGCAACGTTCAGGATCAGCAGTAACTGTTGCATTCCCTTCAAACGTGATCCATCGCCCGCCATCGACTTGGCATACAGCTGCCCTCAGAGGTTCCAGAGATCGATCTAACAGCTTTGCCTTTGTACTGCCTGCCCAGGTAATAACTCGAACGAGGTTTTCCTTCTCGTCCCAGGTGAATCCCACTGGAGTGACGTGGGGGCGCCCAGAAGAAGTAACAATCGTAAGAGAAGCAAGATGACGTTCTGTAACAAATTCCATATTCTCCGAAGAGAGTGTAATTTCTGCCATTTCTCAGTCTTCTTTCATTAGAGGTAAGTTTTTTAATACATCTTTATACGCAAACGAGGAGCCCGGAGGCTCCTCGCGAGCTTTTCCTAATGGATTACCAGTTGCTGGTTGTATCCTCAGATTCTTCAGCGGAATCGTCTACGGTAGCTGCTTCTGCTACTTCGGTTTCCTCTGATTCGGAAGAAGCACTTCCGAATAATGCTTTAATTTTTTCCATAATTCCCATAAGTTACACCTCTCAATAAGGAAATATTGATCTCAGTTTAGTGTATGAAAGGTTCTTAAGTCGGTATATTACCTGTTCAGAGAGTTTTAGGAACCAAACATTGTCATCCACTGTTCAGGTGTTTGTGGAGCAAAGACATAATTGTGAGCTCGGGTGTCCCCCATTGATTGGCACGGTTTTGGCGAATAAAGGTGTCCGGGAAATAAGGTCGCTGTATCGGGAATCTTTGATAAACGTTGAGTCAGGCTCTCATACATTTCTCTCGGGTTTCCACCGGGCAAGTCAGTTCTGCCGCATCCGTCGAGAAAAAGCGTATCTCCAGCGACAAGTCTGTTGTCTACGAAAAAGCATTGGCTTCCGGGAGTGTGACCAGGGGTGTGGATAAGTTCAATCTCAATTGACCCCACGGTTACCTTATCTCCACTGCTATGTGTAACTAAATCTTTTTCAGATACTCCGGTAACTTTTTGCACAAGGTCAGCTTCTTCATTTTGGACATGGATTGGGATGGATGTTATTTCTAAAAGGTCTGCAACTCCGGAAATACTGTATCCCATCATGTCCCCCCCAACATGATCGGGATGATAATGAGTAGCGAGCACGCCTGTGAGTTTCATTCCATCAGCTTCAACGAGGTCAACTAATCCTTTTGGGTCGTATGCGGGGTCGACAACAACTGCCTCGCCGGTTGTTCGGTCTCCAATTAGATACATGAAGTTAACCATTTGGCAGGCTAGCTGGTTATCTTCTCCGAGGTCTCGACCTGAGAGTAGTTGGCGAAAGTAGAATTGGTCGTTGTCCATGTGGTTACCTTAGGCATAATTCTTTAATTTTTGACTTTCTTGGGAGGAATTCTTCCCTTTTAGGAGCGCTTGTTTTTTATGGGGTTTGAGTAATTCGGGAGGTGTGAGGGTATCTGTCCTCTATCCTCGTAGTGTGAATGAAATGAGCGTTGGAAGAATCGGATACTTAGGGCCTTCGGGAACCTTTACTGAAGCTGCAATTCTTTCGCAGCCTGATTTAGCAGCATCTGAACATGTGCTCTTTCGAAGTCATTCCGATGTGCTACACAGTACGGGAACTGGCGAAGTTGATTTTGGATTTTGTGCAATTGAAAACGCTATCGAAGGGACGGTAAACGTTGTCCAAGATACGTTAGCTTTTGAAGGTGATCTTATGATTCAAAGAGAGGTCATTATCCCAATTACGATGAATCTTCTTGTGAAGCCTGGGGCTTCACTTTCGAATATCAAGCGGGTTGTTTCTTATCCACATGCGTTAGCGCAAGTTCGGTCCTTTGTTCGGAATGAGCTTCCCGATGCTGAGTTGGAGGCGGCGAATTCAACAGCGGATGCTGCGCGTATCTTGTCACAAGTTTCTGATTTGGAAACTGCAGCTGTTGGAACCAGTTTGGCAGCGGACAAATATGGTTTGGAAGTAGCTGTTGAACAAATCGAGGATCACTCTGGAAATCAGACCCGCTTTGTTCTTGTTGCTCGCGATGGAATTCCTGCTCCTACTGGCCATGACAAAACAAGTGTCGTTATTTTTCAACAATCGGATCGCCCGGGTTCCTTGTTAACTATTTTGCAAGAATTTGCTGCTCGTTCTATTAATCTCACCAAGTTGGAGTCACGACCTACGCGTGAAGGGCTCGGTAGATATTGTTTTTTTCTAGATCTTGAAGGGCATATGGCTGATTCGCTTATGGCAGATTGTTTGAAGACGCTTCAGGCTAAGCAAGTTCGCGTGAAATTTCTCGGTTCGTATCCTGCCGCTGGGGAGAATGCGAAAGAGGCTCGTGAAGAATCCGGTGCGGCTTGGAACGATGCTGAAAGCTGGTTAGATAAGCTCCGAGCAAAATTAAACTAAAGCTTTAGGTGTAGCCACCATCGACAATCAGGTTTTGTCCCGTAACCCAGCTACCTGCTTCTGACACAAGGTAGAGGACGGCGGCGGCGATATCTTGAGGGCTTCCAACACGCTGTAGAGGTATTGCTGCAGCAAGGTCGGAGAATTTTTCAGGTGGGACGCCTCCCACTCGGGTTGTTGCTTCGGTGGGGACTTGTCCGGGTGAGACGATATTGGAACGGATCCCTTTGGGGGCGAGTTCAATTGCGAGTGTTTGGGAAAGGTTGTTCATTCCTGCTTTTGCCGCTCCATAGCCTGCGAAGCGAACTGCAGCTCGAAGGGAAGCAATGGAAGAAATTCCGATGATGGAGGAGCCTGGCTGCATAACTCCAGCGCATGCTTTAGCAGCAATGAAATGAGGGCGGAGATTAAGGGCGATTTGTTGATCCCAATGCCATGATGGAAATTCATCGAATGAGAAATGGCCGGGGTGATCAGAGGTTCCGGCGTTACTAACCCAGATATCGAGTGACCCAAAGTCCTCAAGAGCGTGGTTTACAAGTCCTGTAATAGTTTCCTCGTCGGTGATGTCTCCAACGACGACGCTGCATGTTCCTCCTCGTTGCGTTATTGTTTCCGAGACTTGATTGAGGCGTTCTTCATCTCTGGCAGTCAGGATGACAGAAGCTCCAGCATCGGCGAGGCCTATGGCGATTCCCTCACCGATCCCTCTACTCGCTCCAGTGACAACGGCAACTTTCCTATCGATTCGGAACTGATCAATCAAGTTTGGGACCATCTACATCTCTCCTCTCAGCAAGTATGCGTGCGAAAATTTTTTTTTTGAAGAAAGCTCCTCAACGCACTGTCTACTATGGCACTGGTTCCGAAAGGGAACAAACCCGACTACGAGTTACCTGATGAACTGTTAAAAAGCATGTAATCCTTACTTTCTGAACCGGTGACAGGAAAAATTTTGGACGATTTTTCAGTTGTTATCGGGGTTTGTGGTGTGAAAGACTATCCAAATAGCTGGGAATTCAGGTGAGCCGGTGTTGATAAAAAAACTTAAACTAAAAGGACTTTTTTTCGTCGCGTCTTTCTTTCTACTCGTTTTCGGTTTCGGCAACTATTGGCAGGAGCCCGTGATAGCATCGTCACCCTGGACGCAGCTCGGCGCCGACATTGACGGCGAAGCCACCAACGACATCTCAGGCTATTCGGTGGCGATGTCCGCTGATGGCACCCGGGTCGCTATCGGCGCTCCTAGTAATGATGGGGACGGTAATGGGTCAGGTCATGTTCGTGTCTACGACTGGAATGGCACAGCGTGGACGCAGCTTGGCGCCGACATTGACGGCGAAGCCGCAGGCGACCAGTCAGGCTGGGCGGTGGCGATGTCCGCTGAAGGCACCCGGGTCGCTATCAGCGCTCCTAGTAATGATGGGAACGGTAATGCGTCGGGTCATGTTCGTGTCTACGACTGGAATGGCACAGCGTGGACGCAGCTCGGCGCCGACATTGACGGCGAAGCCGCAGGCGACCAGTCAGGCTGGGCGGTGGCGATGTCTGCTGAAGGCACCCAGGTCGCTATCGGCGCCGTCTTTAATGGTGGGAACGGTAATACGTCGGGTCATGTTCGTATCTACAGTGGCAGCCCACAAGCCACTGTTCCCGGTTCCCCGACCAATGTCACCGGTGCCGCGGGCGATACCGAAGCGACTGTTTCATGGAACGCTCCCGCAGACAACGGCGGAACAAATATCACCGCGTACACGGTGACCGCTAACCCGGGAGGTGCGACCTGTTCCACAGCGTCAACCTCATGCACGGTCACTGGGCTAACAAACGGCACCGCCTACACGTTCACCGTGGTTGCCACCAACAGCGTCGGAAACAGTAATGCGTCCGCAGCGTCCGCTTCAGTGACACCGACTCCGACACCGACACCGACACCGACACCGACACCGACTCCGACTCCGACTCCG
>PBMJ01000038.1 GCA_002722525.1 Acidimicrobiaceae bacterium
CTAGAGAAGGCGTAGAATCCATTAGACCATGAATAGATCAGACCCTGAACGCGTATTTCTTGGCTGGGATAAGCCTTTATTGACAGAATCTGTCAAATGGCTCCTTCAGAAATATCCGAGCGACCTCGAAAATTTGATTATTGGAATTCCTGGAGGAAGATCCGCATGGCATGTTAGAGAATTATTCGCAACTAGTGAAGCGAAGACGCTCATACCCCCAAAAGTAGTGACAGCAGGGCGAATCCCAGAGGAACTTATCAATTTTGATATACCTCCTGCTTCGCCATTTCTGCAGTCCATAGCCTGGAAGAGGGCGCTTGAAGAAATCAGTCCTGAATCTTTAAGGTCCTTGACCCTATTTGAAAATTCAGATGATGGAGTCGGGACTGCATTCGTGAATGAGATTTTCGGCATATACCGAGAACTAGCTGGTGAAGGATACTGGTTCAGCTCGCTCGAAGAACACCTTCCACAAGACATGCCCGTTAAAGAGAGGTTTCGTTGGCAAGCATTAGCTGAAGCCGAACAAAAAAAGGATGATTTTCTCACACACTTGGGCTTTTGCGACCCGCAGAATACAAGACAAACCCTCATAGAGAGCGACTGTATACATACTGACTTGGATATCATTCTCATTGGAGTTCCCGACGCTAACGATGTTTTAAGAACGCTCATCGATAAGATTCCGCATCAGGTGACCATACTTATCGGTGCTCCTGAATCGCTCAGTGAAACATTCGACCGATATGGGAGGCCAAACATAGAGCATTGGACTGAGCGTAACTCAGAACTTTCTGTAGATGACTGGTGGATAGCTGAAGGCCCAACACATCAGGCCGAACTAACAATCCAAACAATCGCGGAGCTAGGCGGAAAATACTCCGCAGAAAGGATCAGTGTCGGTGTGCCCGACCATTCCGTGACCCCGTACATCCAAAGAAAACTGGAGCAGTATGGAATTACGGGACGTGATGCTGCAGGGACTCCAATCAGCAAGGCAAAACCGATGATCTTGTTAGATGCAGTGGCTACGTATCTGACATCGAAAAGTTTCTCTTCCTATGTGTGGCTACTCCGCCAGCCGGACATTCAGCGATTGCTTCCCAGAAAAGAATTCGCTATCCGTGACTTAGATAAATATTTCAACCGCCACTTCCCAGTCAGGGTACCTAGAAAACTAGAGACCTATCCGGAAGACCAGAGTGAGCGGCTGGAAGCCAACTATGAGAAAATCGAAGAGTTGCTTGGAGGATTAACCGCAGTTCAGAAGAAATCCGTAACCGAGTGGATAGAAGAAGTGAAGATCTTCCTTTCAAGGGTCTTCGGAGAATCTTCGTTATTGCCACAGACAAACGAGACTGACAGAGTTCTGGTCGAAACATTCGAGCAATTCAAAGTTGTCTTTGAAAAATGTTCCCGTCTTCCCAATGAAGCACTACCACGGATGAGCGCAGTGGAAGCCATTAGCTTTATCCTGCAAGAGCTCTCATCTGTGAACATCCCACCTGACGCACCTAAGGAGTCCGTACCTTCCATAGAGTTACTTGGTTGGTTGGAACTTGCACTTGACGAGGCACCAGTGTTGATCGTTACAGGCATGAATAACGAAATCGTGCCGTCAAAGCTCAACTATCCTGGATGGTTGCCAGAAGCAGTACGACTTGACTTGGGGCTAGACCGAAGAGATCGGCGGTTCGCTAGAGACGCGTATATATTTGAGTTTCTTTTGCATAGCAAAGACAAACTTCGAGTTATTTCCGGTAGGCGCGGAGCAGACGGGGATCCTTTACTCCCGTCAAGAACTCTTTTGAATGTTGATAAGGAGCAGATCGCAGAGCATGCGCTGCATGCCTTGAAACCTTCTAAGCGGGTCGGCTATCAAAGCGAAATCGGAAACTCCGAGATTGTTGCATTTCAGCCCCCAATCGATTTGGAAAGGCCAGTCCCAGAGAAGCTGAGCGCTACAGCGTTTAAAACCTATCTCGAATCGCCATACATGTTTTATCTCAAGAACATTCTTGGCTTGAGAACTATAGACGATGCCGGTGATGAGCTTGATGCGGCTTCCTTTGGGATCATTGCCCATAATGTCCTCGAAGACTTTGGATGTTCCGATGCTAGGGACAGCACCGATGTGAAGGAAATTCGTGCCGCACTTGATGCCTCGTTGGAAAGGTGGGGAAAAATTCGGTTTGGAAATAATGCTAAACCAGCCGTCAAGATTCAAATGGAACAGCTTCGCCATCGTTTATACAACTTTGCCGAAATGCAGGAGCATCATAGAAGAGAAGGTTGGGTCATTTACAAAACAGAGTCTGATGTAGCTAGAGAACTTCTTGTTGACGGGGTTCCGATCACCATCACTGGAAGGATCGACCGGATTGACCGGAATGAATCCACCGATGAATGGGCGATTTTCGACTACAAAACAAATAACGACGACCCTAAAAAAAAGCACGGGGTTGATAGAGGTGAATGGAAGGACCTTCAGCTTCCCTTGTATTGGTATCTACTCCAAGAAGACATGAAATCAGGTACATGCCGTCTGGGGTATATCAACGTTGGAAGTGATAAAGCAGCTTTTAAACATCATCCAGCGGAAGAATTTAAAGCTCGAGAAGGCGTAGATCGGGCCAAACAGGTTATTCAAGATATCCGAAACCGTGACTGGTCAGATATGAGAAACCCGAACCTTCATGGGGAGATCGCATTTCGCGCACTGTGTGGAGAGGGTCTTCTTGGCGGGAAAAAGATAGAGATAAACGATGAATAAACATTCAAACAAGGTTGTCCTCGCTTCTGCTGGTACAGGAAAGACATATTCACTTACCAATCACTACCTACGCCTTCTATTTCTAGATGAGGAACCGGGAAAAATTCTTGCTACAACATTCACAAGAAAAGCCGCGGGGGAAATACGTGACCGCGTTTTTGAACGGCTCGTAGAATCAATCACGGACTCCGGTAAAAGGTCAGAACTCTCAAAGGAGATAGGAATTGCTTTGACCGAGGAACAATCCAGAAGGAAACTCTCAGATTTCGTCCAACAGCTTGACCAGATACAAATCACTACGATCGACGCTTTCTTCAACCGGCTTGTAAAACTCTTCTCTCATGACCTTGGACTCCCCACACAGTGGGGGATTATCCAAGATTCCCGAGCGGATGGGCAGATTATCGAAGCGCTCACTTCGATGATTGAGGAAGAAGGGCTTGAACGTGTAAGAGAAATGATCGACGGATTGAATCGGCTAGGAGACAACAGTGTCTACAGAGAACTCCTTAAAGTCGTCGATGCAATGCGCGCCGTTTTTCTCGAAAGTAAGCCAGAAGCATGGGAGTGTGTCGCCACTCCTAGTCCTCCATCTTCTGAAGATTTAGCTGACGCGATAACGACTCTGGAAAAATTTGATGAAATCCCCGAGAACGAAGACGGCTCGCCAAACCAGCCTTGGGTAAATGCAATCAACGAAATGCAAGAGCGTCTGCGAGATGCAAGACGAACAGAAGAATGGGAAATAGTTTGGTCTAAAGGGCCGGCAAAAAGTGTTGTAAATGGTATGGAGAAATTTTCTGGTAAGGAAATCCCTGAAGCGTTTACCAGTGCCATTGAGGTGTTGGGGCTATCCGTGGCTCATACCGCCGCTTTGAAAATCCAGAAAAGAAATCTGACAATCCGACAACTACTTGAAAAGCTCGAAGGAGAATTGAGTGAACTAAAACGGCGGACTAACCAGTATACGTTCAGTGATCCTCCACTTCTTTTGAGCCAAAGGCTTTTCGCAGATAAAGGAAACAACCAGACAGACTTGGATTTTTCCTACCGGTTAGGAATGGGAATTAAACACTTGTTATTGGATGAATTTCAAGATACAGATCCCTTACAGTGGAGAGTGCTCCAGCCCTTTGCCCAAAAAATTCTTGCCGACCCTGATGGTGGTTCTTTCTACGTTGTCGGCGATGTAAAACAGTCGATCTATACTTGGCGTCAAGGCGAGCCCCGCCTTCTAGCCACAATGAAAGAGCGCTATCCGCAATTGGAGAGTGAAATACTCTCCGTCAGTTACCGATCTTCACCAGTGATTCTAGAAACGGCAAACACAGTATTCGAAAACCTCATTAAATCAATAAGTTCACTCTCAGATAGCGATCCGGATTGGGTTGAAAGCGCCCAGCTATGGATGATGAACTATCCAGAACATGAAAGTGCCGCGCACCTTCGAGATTCTGCGGGAGCGGCGTATCTGATCGAAGCGAGAGGGAAAGAAGAAAACGAGTCTGGATGGGACCCTGTTCTTGAAAAATTAGCCGAACGTATCCTTGCTCTAACAGAAATTTCTCCCGATGCTTCCATAGGTGTTTTAACTCGAGGGGGCGCACCGATTTCTAGAATTATCAACAGGTTACAGGAAGCTGGTCTCAGAGCAAGCGGAGAAGGCGGGAATAACATAACTGATTCCTTAGCTATTCTTCAACTACTCTCTATTCTCCATTTTGCTGACCATCCCGGAGACTCAGCAGCACTCCACGCAGCGAACACGGCACCAATTTGGCCAACCCACCTATTTGAAAACATTACCGAAGATAAAATAGAAGCACTAGCTGAAGTTTTGCGAGAGCGGCTATTAGAGGATGGATACGGGAAATTTATCGCAGGAATGCTTCCCGTAGTAGAGCACAATAAGTCATATGGCGATTGGGACCTTCGCCGTTTCAATCAGCTCATCGATATCGCATTCAGTTATGACATCGAAAAAACTAGTAGTCGTATTTCCGATTTTGTGACGCATGTCCAAAACTCAACAGTCGAGAATCCCGAGACCGCAGGGATTCGCGTCATGACCATACATAAATCAAAAGGGTTAGAATTCGATGCGGTCTTTCTCCCTGAACTCAAAACAACCCTCGAAAATAGGAGAGGGGCACAAATATACGCTGAACGGCCGAATCCAGAGAATTCCTATCAACGGGTAAGTACCCCCCCACGAGAAAAAACGCACCGCGCTTTGATTGGGGGAGCGCTCGAAGCTCTCCATCAAGATTGGTTAGTTCGTGAGTTACAAGATGCTTTCTGCGTTCTCTACGTTGCGATGACACGCGCCCGATATCACCTAGAAATGATTGTTGAGGCGCCACCCAAAAAATCAACAACAAAAAGTTACCAAAACTTGCTTCGTGAGTCTCTTCCTCATACTCCACCAAATGATCATGGAATTATCTGGGAACACCCTGATAACGACCCGGAATGGGCAAACGTACTTGAGCGTCCCACCGATGATGATACAGACATAGTTATTCATGACCCATCAGTCCCTCTACTCCCTATAACATCTGACTATCGGCACCTACCCCGCCGATCCCCAAGTGACCACTTTGGAGCGCGTGGAATTCGTATAGACGAAATGTTCAATGTTTCGACCGGCGGTGCCCTTCGAGGAGAAATATTTCACCGCCTCTTCGAAGAGATCAACTGGTTAGAAGAATTTGAGGTGCAAGATGACGACCTGCTTCACACCCTTGAAAAGTTTGATCTACCCGAAGAGACCCTCAGACAATACGTAGAAGAATTCCGGCTATCACTTCGAGAAGGCAACGTCGTTAAATATCTCACCAGAGCAAATCAGCCCGACACAATCCAAGGAACCCCAGTTAAGTGGGAGGCATGGCGAGAGCGACGTTTCTGTATCAGCCTTCAAAATGACGACGGGACAGAAACCCTGTGGAACGGCATAATTGACCGAGTTAACGTCGCAACAGACAGTTTTGGAAAATATGTTGGAGCAACACTCCTTGACTACAAGACGGACGCTGTCACAGTCGAAACCCTCGCGGGTAAAGCCAAAACATATCAACCCCAGCTGCTTACCTATAGAAAAGTTCTTAATGCAATTACCGAAATTGACGAAAGAGAAATAGAAACAGGACTCTTGTTTCTTGGTTCAGACATGTATATTCCTGTAGATTCTATTTAGGGCCCTAGTTAAATCAAGAACCGATGGAAGGTAACAGAGTGTTAGATAATGCTGAGGCAATCTCGGACCCAACGAAGATGTGGCACAAAACCGCCTGCGTGCTATGTAGCGCCAATTGCGGACTCGAAGTCCGGCTCGATAATCGAGATATCACGCGAGTCAGGGGCAATAAGACCCACGTAGCCAGTAAGGGATACACATGCGAAAAAGGGCTACGAATCAACTATTACCAAAACAACACTGGAAGAATTACCACTCCACTGAAACGCCTAGAAGATGGAACGTATATCGAAGTTGATTGGGATACAGCTATTGAGGGAATAGCGCAAGGGCTGAAATCGGTCGCGGAGAAATATGGTGCAGACAGAATTCTCTACTACGGTGGCGGAGGACAAGGCAACCACATCGGAGGCGCCCACTCAACCGCCACGAGACGAGCATTTGGCATCGTTCGAAAATCAAACGCTCTCGCCCAAGAAAAAACCGGAGAAGCATGGGTAGAAGGATTAATGTTCGGCACCCACACGCACGGAGGGTTCCATGACGCCGAGGTAGCAATCTTCCTAGGGAAGAACCCATGGCATTCTCATGGATTCGATGAAGCCCGAAGGGTACTGAAAGAAATCTCTAACGATGAAACACGCTCCCTCATCGTCATAGACCCTCGACGAACCGAAACAGCTGACCTAGCCGATTATTGGCTCCAAGTACGACCGGGAACAGATGCATTTCTCCTCGCTGCTATCGGAGCAGTGATCGTCAACGAAGGACTCACCGACGACCGATGGCTGTCCGAGAACGCTGTCGGAGCTGAACCCACAAAATCCGTCTTTGCAAAAGTGCCAATTACGGATTATGCAGAACGCTGCGGAATCCCCGAAGACCAAATCAGGGACGTCGCCAGGCGTATCGCCACAGCAGAAAGTGTTTCAACATATGAAGACCTAGGAATAGAAATGGGGCCAAACTCGACGCTCATCTCCTACCTGCATCGAGCTATTTCCATCCTCACAGGAAACTTTGGTAAACCAGGCGCGCTAGGACCACATACCTCCGTCGCCCCACTGTTCAACTACAGTGCCGCAGGCAAAGAACCACTCGATCCAGTAACCGGAGGAAAAATCATCTCCGGACTAGTTCCATGTAACGAAATCGCCGATGGTTTTCTTTCTGACCACCCTGAACGAAGCAGAGCAATGTTCATCGAAAGTGGAAACCCTGTTCATTCACTTGCAGAATCTGAAAAGTTCCGTCAAGCAATGCGAGCTGCTGAGTGCACCGTTGTTATCGACGTCGCAATGACAGAAACAGCAGAACAAGCAGACTGGGTGCTTCCCGCTTCATCCCAATATGAAAAAGCAGAAGCGACCTTCTTTTCCGCAGCATTCCCAGAGAACATGTTTCACCTGCGTCCAGCGATTCTCCAACCACTTGAAGGAACCCTCTCCGAACCAGAAATCCATAGTCGACTCGTCCAAGCAACCGGAGTGCTCGACGATATCGACTTCGACGCCCTACGAGCAGCAGCTGAAGAAGGATTACAAAGTTTTTCTGAAGCATTCATGAATGCAGCACTAGAAAACAAAGCAGTATCTGAGTATGGGGCGGTAGTCCTCTACGAAACACTCGGGAAGACTCTCCCATGGGAAAAGCAAGGCGGTGCGGTCTTATGGTTTAGCTGCCAAATGGTCGCACAAAAGTACCCTAAACAGGTCCGATCAGCTGGCTACACTGGCGAGGGCCCAGAGTTAGGGAACGCTCTTTTCCAAGCGGTCCTTGACGGTGAAGATGGCGTGATCTTTACCCGACACACCCATGAAGAGGCTTTCGATTTCCTCACCACACCCGATCAGCGAATCCACTTGGATATCAAAGAAATGCACACAGCTGTTGAGGGCCTAATTGATGCTCCGGTGAAATACACCAGCGAAGAATTCCCGTACATCCTTGCCGCTGGCGAAAGAAGAGGTTTTTCAGCCAATACGATCATCCGCGATCCTAGTTGGAGAAAAAAAGATCAAGAGGGAGCTTTGCGGATCCACCCCAAAGACGCAGAAGAACTATGTCTAGATACAGGAGAGCGCGTCCGTATCACCACACCAGGAGGTCAAGCAGTTGCTGTCGTTGAAATTAACGAAACCGTTTTACCAGGATACGTTTCTCTCCCCAACGGGTATGGACTTTCCTACTCACCAGCTGGCGGAAATCCGGAAATTGTCGGCGTTGCGCCGAATGAACTAACCAGCACAGAATGGCGCGACCCTATTGCGGGAACACCTTGGCACAAGCACGTTCCTGCACGCCTTGAAGCAATAGCTAAATAAGGACCGCTCTACTTCAATCCTGACTTTCGTCTTCATGGTATTCATTCAGCTCTGGAACATTCAAAGGCCGGATCGGTGTCTGAGTAATCTCCAGTTCCTTAGGCGGTTCACTTACAATGTTTAGCTCATTCAACTCCCGCATCGTTGGTAGAACCATTTTTTCGAGCGACCCAATCATCTCGTTGTGGGCTTTATTAGCACTTTCAAGGCCCCTGCCGGCCTTTGCTACATGACCAAGCATGGTATCGATACGTCGGTAAAGGGTCTGCGCTAAATCTCCAACTGTCTTTGCTTCTTTCTGAATGTGAAATACCTGCCACCCATGAAATGTCGCCTTAAGCACAGCGAGCAAGTTCATCGGCGAAGCTAAGATTATCTTGTCTTTCATCGCTTCCTCAAGGAGCGTCGGTGCAGCCCGCAAGGCATCTGAGAGCATGCTCTCAAGTGGGACGAACATGACAACGAACTCTGGAGAGTTCTCAAATTGATTCCAGTAAGCTCTCCCAGCCAAAGTTTTTATGTGCTGTTTCATTGCGGCTATGTGAGCCTGCAAAAGTCTTGTTTGTTCATCAGGGCTTTCCGAGCCCACCATCTGCTCATAGGCAGATCCAGGGGCTTTAGCGTCAATAGCTAGAGAAGAGTCGTTTGGAAGGCGAATCACGACATCTGGAATACCAACTTTGCCATCTACTTGTCCGGATGTCTGCGTTACAAAGTCAGCATAGGGAGACATTCCAGCAAGTTCGATAATATTCCGGAGTGAGTTCTCGCCCCATTTACCTCTGGAAACAGGAGACTGTAACGCTCCAACCATACGACTTGTCGAACTATTCAAATCAGTCAACTGCTGATTAAGGTTATTGACCTGACCTGAAGTGCTGGTATGCGCGGTCTGAAGTTTGGCGATGACTTCTTTCAGATTGGTGAGCTCTGTCTCCATTGGGTTCAGCAGATTTTTTGTTTGCTCGGTCAGAGTTTCAGTATTGGCCTTAAAGAATTGTTGGGTTCCCTCATTGGTCTGTTGCATCGCTGCCTGCGCTGCGGTTGTCACTTCAGCATTGATAACACTTTTCATTAGTTCCAGTGCTGAAGGATCAAGGCTACTTATCGAATTAATATCCGCGTCCACTGTTTTATTTTTTTGTATTTGAGTCATCAGCATGAACGCGACAACAGCTGCAAGAATCCCCACGAGTACAATCAGAAAAACTACCATTACTCCATTGTTGCATTCAGGTACGACAAAATGGAAACTCTAAGAAAAATCAGGACTGGTTGAGTAAGCAAGAAAGCAATTTGCACCAAGTGGAACGCATTCTGTGGCTGCTTGAGACCGCTACTTATCTCTAAGAGGGTTCCCAGAGGAGTGGGAAAATCTGGTCAAATTCAGAGAGCAGCTGACCGGTTTGTGGGTTCTGCTCCAAGAGAGCTATTGGATCAGGAATGATTTGGCCCGGTCGCTTGATGTAACGGATGTTTGGCCCTGCGTACATGATGGCGTGGCTTCTTCGGGGATACGCAAGATCGATATCTCCTTGAGCAGCATGTAACACATTTCCATGGAATAAGATCACGTCCCCCGGCTCAAAGTGCCAGTTGAGAATATCGAAAGAATCCCTTGACGCTTCAATATTTGGAGTTTCAGGAAGAGATTTATCCATAATTGCGCTATTGTATGAGAAGTCTTCTCCAGGGCGTTCATAGATTCCGAATTCTTCAGCCATTGACATCTGTGCTTCGTATTCTTCCTCACTAAGATCTGGATCCCGTCCAGCAAGAGGCCGATACGTAATATTCCAAAGATGCGATCCCTTTACAATTTCAAGACTCGCTTCACGGGGAACAATATCTGGCGAGATCCAAGCTCGAACGAGATCATGGCCTTCCACGTTGTAATAACTTGTATCTTGATGCCACGGGGTCGGCATGAGAAGGCCAGCAGGCTTATAAAACATTTGATCCATGTAAAACCGGATTGGGCCATTAAGGATCGACCCCACAAGAGCCGGGAGAGGAGATTCATAGATAAATTTCTTCAGCTTCTTTGATCTAGCAGCCGGAAATTGATCTATCCGTAGTTCACTTTTAGGTGATACGAGAGCACTCGACATGCCATCTGGCTGCTCGTAACATTCGTCAAGCCCTTCAGCTAAGAGTTCTACCCATTTATCGTCCAAGACGCCTTGAAGATGGACAGCTCCATCTCGATGAAATGAAGAGCTCTGTTCGGAACTCACTATCTCTTCAATAGGTGAAACCATACTTCTTCCTCAATATAGCTACGACCATTTCTGGCAGCTATCAGACGGAAGAGGATTTGGCGCAGGAGCGATATCCCGTTTGATCTCGTTTGTGGTAACCACTTCTAACGTGGCGCCAACAAGCCGAAGAGGGGTAGGGACGTACGCCCAGACATAATCACCATCTTCGGGCTCGCCGATCGGGTAGTCCTCGTGGTACACCATGATCGGCTCATCTTCCAAAGTTACACAATCAATGTAGAGAAGCCCACCGGTATCTAGTAGCTCTCCTCTTGGTAAACGGTAAGCTGCACCCCCGCTATTCGTCACTACCTGTAACGCACAGTCGATAAAGACATACACATAGTGAGTCCTAGCTTCCCCTGTCGGTTCAGAGATAGGAATTGTTTTTACCCACAGTTCGTGGAAACCATCTTCGTTGACATCAGTACCAAATTGGGGGACGTAGGTTGCCTCTGAAGCTGTTGCTGTCCCTGTCGCTTCAATCCATGCAGTGGACCCATTGAAACTTGTTGCTACCGATACATACACGCCATCTTGAATCGCAACGATGGTAGCTTCATCCATTGTTCCATCACCATCAACGTCTATCAAGATAGGTTCACTTGTGGATGATGCAGATCCAACCGCTTCACTCAAGCTCGTTTGAGCTGGACAGGGTTTTTCAGGAACAGTATCAATTGCGAGCTCAAGCTCTTCTAGCGCGGCGAGATGAGCATCTCTGGTATCGTTTCCATACCAGCCATCAGCTTCCACTCCTAACGCCTCTTGGAGATCCTGAACGGCGTCACTTTGTTCGAGCCAGGTATACGTTCCTGTAAGTATGCTTTCAAGCTCTTCTTCGCTTCGATCATCCGTGTTTTCTTCCTCTTCTTCTGCGTCCGATTCTTCACCTTCTGCGTCTGGCCCTTCATCTTGAACCGGTTCTTCATCACCGCCAGACTGAAGAGTAGCTATAACCTGCTGTGCCTGATCTAGTTGTGCCTTCGTCTCAGCTAATTCTGCACGTAATGCATCTTCGGTGCCTGAATTCGAACCAGACCCACAACTAATACCTACAACTACCAAGGCCATCACAATAACGGCAGTTAGGAATTGGTTTAATCGGCGACGCATGATCAGATCTCCTCGCGCTATTTCAGTGGAAATTTCCTACCTGAATTATAGCGACAGTCAGTGGTTGGGGAGGCGCGAGTCTTTGACAACCTCGGCTAGAGGTTAAAAAGCCTAGTAAATTCCTCAACCCAACTATTAGAATCCCCGACAACCTTCCCAAGCATGACCCACTCCTCATCAGAGACTGTTCCATCAAAACGGGCATTCGTCATCTGATCAGCTCCCCAAGCTACAGGCCAGCGGAGTTGGTGCGTCGAGGTGGAAAGGCATTCAAGAATTGTCTCTGCTACAGCTTCTGGTCGAATATTTGCTGCAATGCCAGCAGCGTACATATCAAACATTCGCTGATACGTATCCCTGTACGCAGGGTTATCTGGAAAGTCACTGTTCTTTCCAAGGATCGCTGTTCTTGTGACCCCGGGTTCAATCATAGAAACGCGTACCCCATGTGCTGCGAGATCATGGGCCATATTTTCACTTAAACCCTCCAACGCCCATTTCGAGGCAGAGTAGATTGGTTGACCGGGAAGCCCAACTCGACCAGCTATAGATGAAATTTGGACGATATGCCCAGATTGGTTTTCTCTCATATTAGGAAGTACCGCTTGGGTGCATCGAATGACGCCCCAGAAGTTCGTTTCGAAAACCTCCTTGTCACTATCAATGGTGACATCTTCTATTGAGGCATTTGAACCAATTCCAGCGTTATTGACTAGAACATCAATTCTTTCGCTTACTTCAAAGATTTGGTTGAATCCTTCCTGCACAGACTCATCACTTGCAACGTCAAGCTCGATTTGGAATATTTCAAGCTGGAGCTCATCAGCTATAGCACGAAGTTTCTCTCCTCTCGAAAGTGACCGCATTGTAGCGAACACCTTATAGCCTTTCGACGCCAAGAGAAGAGCGGTAGAGCGTCCTATTCCTGAATTCGCTCCGGTAACAACAACAGTCCCTTGCGTATTCACGACCGATCTCGTAGGAACCTTCGGAGGATCTTCCCGCTAGCCGATTTGGGGATTTCATCGATAAATTCAACCATCTGAATCTGCTTATATGTCGCTACTTTATCTGCAACAAAATCTTTGATGTCAGTATCCGTTGCTTCCATTTCAGGTTTGAGAGTAACGAAGGCTTTTGGTAACTCTCCAGCCTCATCATCTGGGATGCCGATGACTGCAACATCAGCCACAGCAGGGTGGGTGATGATAATAGCTTCAAGTTCCGCAGGGGGTACCTGGAATCCTTTGAACTTGATGAGTTCTTTGACCCTATCGACGATGTAAAAGTGCTGATGCTCATCGACTGTGGCAACGTCACCTGTGTGAAGCCATCCATCTTCATCAATAGTGAGAGCTGTTGCCTCGGGGTTATTTAAGTATCCGGACATGACCATAGGCCCTCTGATCCAGAGCTCTCCTTCACCTCCGGTATCTTGATCCTCTCCGGTTTCTGGGTCCACAATCCTGCATTCAGCATTTGGGACTGTCAGGCCAACTGAGCCCGGCCTGTATTGTCCGCTTGGGGTAATGTGCGTCGCGGGGCTGAGTTCGGTCATCCCGTACGCTTGGATCACTTCACAGTTGATCCGCGCTGCTGCTTCTTCAGCGAGTTCAGAACCTAAAGGCGCCGCACCTGATAGGACCATTTCTAAGGAAGAGAGATCGAAGTTGTCAATGATGGGGTGTTTCGCGAGAGCCAAAATCATCGGAGGGACAGCAAAGAAATGGGTTATCTTATGCGTCTGAATCAAGGTCAGGGCTTCAACAAGGTCAAAACGTGGCATCGAGATGACGGTGCACCCATTTGCAAGTAACCCATTCATTAAAACCTGCATGCCGTAGATGTGAAAGAATGGAAGGACGGCGAGCCCTGAAGCGTCTTGGTCATATTCGATAACTCCATCACACTGGCAGAGATTCGCTACGAGATTTCTGTGCGTTAGAATCACGCCTTTGGGCAATCCAGTGGTTCCAGATGAATACGGCAGGACGATGGCGTGTGAGGAGAGGTCAACAGGTACTTGATCTATGGGTTCGGATGAAACGACTTCACTCAGGGGAGTAGCATCCTCATGCTCGCCGATCACGATAATCTCCGTAACGTCCGTGCCTTCTATGGCTTCGAGCGCCATTGGGACTGCTGCTTCAATGGTGACAAGAATTGAAGCTTTCGCATCATTTAATTGAAATCTAATTTCCTCAGCCCCATACGTTGGATTTACCGTAGTTACTGTTCCACCTGCAACAGCCGTGCCGTGAAAAGCGACCGCGTACTCTGGAAGGTTAGGTGAGACCAGAGCTAGCGTATCGCCGGGTCCAAAACCACGCGAAGCTAAACCACCTGCAAACCTATGGATTAGGTTCTTCAGCTTGCCAAAAGTGACTACCCTCCCAGAAGCTCCTTCAATAAATGCTGGTTTGTCTTCAAGCGCATCGGCATGCCGTAGGACGAATTCGGTGATTGGGACATCGAGAATTTCTACATCCTCGTATGGGCTTTTGTGGATAATGGCCATTCTTTTACTCCAAAGAAATCGGTATTAAATCTATGTATTGCCCTTATAGCTTCTCTCATGCTACTCAGGGATGCAAACCCCGAACGCTGCGTTGCGATCTTCCTTCGATCTAATAGATTAGATATAGGAAAGAAAGGTCAATATGAACCGCTTTATGGACAAGGTCGCTTTCATCACTGGAGCCGCATCAGGAGTAGGCCAGGCTACAGCAAGACAAATGGTTGAAGAAGGCGCCTATGTCTTTGGGGTCGATATTGACGAAGAAGGACTTCAGTCTGTCTCAGACGAATTAGGAGAACAATTTCACCCACAGAATGTAGATATACGGGATAGGGAATCCTGCCACGAAGCGATTGAAAAATGTGTTGAACACTTTGGGAAG
>PBMJ01000039.1 GCA_002722525.1 Acidimicrobiaceae bacterium
CATAATTACATCGGAACCGAGCATATTCTGCTTGGCCTCATTCACGAGGGCGAGGGTGTAGCTGCAAAAGCACTTGAGTCTTTGGGAATTTCACTCCAAGCTGTTAGAGACCAAGTCGAGGAGATCATCGGTCAAGGTGGATCATCCCCCAGCGGTCACATTCCCTTCACTCCCCGCGCCAAAAAAGTTTTAGAATTAAGCCTTCGCGAAGCTTTACAACTTGGTCATAATTACATTGGGACCGAGCATATACTACTCGGTCTTATTCGTGAGGGCGAAGGCGTCGCCGCTCAAGTGCTAACTAAATTAGGGGCAGACTTGTCTCGGGTACGTCAACAAGTGATTCAACTTTTATCTGGGTATTCCGGTTCAGGAGCAGATGGCCCAGAAGGCAGTCGTAAGGAAAGAGCATCGGCAACTGCCGGAGGAGGCAGTGGAGATTCTGCCTCAGGTTCACTAGTCCTAGATCAATTTGGTAGAAACCTTACTCAGCTTGCACGAGAAAAAAAACTCGATCCAGTTATCGGCAGGGTACGAGAAGCTGAGCGGGTTATGCAGGTTTTAAGCAGACGGACAAAAAATAACCCTGTTTTAGTTGGAGAACCAGGAGTAGGGAAAACAGCGATTGTCGAAGGATTAGCAAGATCAATTGCTGCTAATGAAGTGCCTGAACCACTTAGAGATAAGCAACTCTACACGCTGGATCTTGGTGCTTTGGTTGCAGGTTCTCGATATCGCGGGGATTTTGAAGAACGCCTTAAAAAAGTACTCAAAGAGATAAAAACCCGCGGAGATATCATCCTTTTCATTGACGAACTCCACACGCTTGTTGGAGCAGGCGCGGCAGAAGGAGCAATAGACGCTGCTTCAATACTCAAACCTATGCTTGCAAGAGGAGAACTTCAAACGATCGGTGCTACGACACTAGACGAATACCGTAAGCATTTAGAGAAAGATGCTGCTTTGGAACGCCGCTTTCAAAAAATCATAGTGGACGAACCGGCTGTTCCTTTAACAATTGAAATCCTCAAAGGTTTGCGTGAGCGTTACGAAGATCACCACAAGGTAACAATTACTGATCAAGCCTTAGTTGCTGCAGCTAACTTGGCAGATAGATATATCTCTGACAGGCATCTTCCCGATAAGGCTATAGACCTCATAGATGAAGCAGGATCAAGACTCCGTCTCAGAAGGATGGAAACCCCACCCGATTTCAAAGAAATTGAAAATGAGCTAGCACAAGTTACTGAAGAAAAAAAAGCTGCTGTGGAAGCTCAAGATTTTGAAGAAGCTGGACGGCTTCGCGACAAAGAAAAAGATCTTCTACAAAGAAAAGAAAACAAGGAAAAGGACATGAAGGATTCTGGAGTTGATCTTTTCGACGAAGTAGATGAGGAAGCCATAGCCGAAGTTCTTTCTGTGTGGACCGGAATACCTGTCTATAAATTAACCGAAGAAGAAACTGCTAAATTGCTCCGAATGGAAACCGAGCTTCATAAGCGGGTAATTGGTCAAGAGGACAGTATCAAGGCAGTAAGTCAGGCAATACGTCGAACTCGAGCTGGATTAAAGGATCCCAAACGCCCCTCAGGGTCATTCATTTTCCTTGGTCCTTCCGGTGTTGGAAAAACTGAATTAGCAAAAACTGTCGCAGAGTTTCTATTCGGAGACGAACAGGCCTTAATTAGTCTTGACATGTCGGAGTATATGGAAAAGCACACAGTTAGTCGTCTAGTTGGTTCGCCGCCAGGATATGTCGGATATGAAGAGGGCGGACAATTGACTGAAGCTGTTCGGAGAAAACCTTTCTCCGTCGTTCTTTTCGACGAGATTGAAAAAGCACACCCTGATGTTTTCAATACTCTTCTTCAAATACTCGAAGAGGGACGACTAACCGACAGTCAAGGTCGCTCCGTTGACTTCCGCAACACGGTGCTTATTATGACTTCAAATTTAGGCACTCGTGATCTTCGTAAGGCAAACCTAGGATTTACCAAAAACGATGAATCACTCTCCTATGAACGCATGAAAGAAAAAGTCACTGAATCTCTTAAAGAACATTTTCGGCCTGAGTTTCTCAATAGGGTTGATGAAGTTATCGTTTTCCATGAACTATCGAAGAGTGAAGTAACTGAGATTGTAGATTTAATGGTTGAGCGTGTAGCCGTTCAGCTCGAATCTCAAGGGATGGGACTTGAAGTCACAGTTGATGCTAAACATCACCTAGCAGATAAGGGTTATGATCCAGAACTTGGAGCACGACCTCTTCGTAGAGCGATTCAACGTTTAGTAGAAGACCCACTTTCAGAGAGACTCCTTCTTAAAGAATTTAAAGCTGGACAAATCATTGTTGTAGACGTCGAAGATGACGAAGACGATCCCAACCAAAGATCGATTATATTTAAGGCTGTAGAGGGATTTGAACCCCCATCTGTTGAAGAATTTGTCGCAGCTGAATAAATCTTCAACTTTTCAGTCAAGTTTCAATAAACATTCGGAGTATTTAGCTGTTCGGGTTACCATGCAAAGGTGGCTTTGAGAAAAATCCGATTACTTTTCCTATCTATTGGGGTAGCTATTATTGCTGCAGCTTGCAATATTCAACTTCAAGTAACTATTGATATTCAAGAGGATGGAACCGGAAAAGTCACAGCTGGAGTTGGACTGGATGCTATGGCCCAAGATCAAGAAGTATTTGGAAATCTCGAATCGATACTTCGGACCTCAGACCTTTCTTCAAGCGGTTGGGATTTTGAAGTTGTTGGAAAATCAGCTGATGGTTATATGTGGTATGAAGCATCTAAAGGCTTTTTAAGCCCCGAAGATATTCAAGGGGTCCTTGATGAGCTAACCAGTTCCCCTAATGTTTTCACTGGTTGGGAACTTTCTATTGAGTCCACTCAGGGAAAGCGCATCTATGGCATTGCAGCAGAAGTCGATCTTCGTGAAGGATTTAGTATCTTTACTGATACAGAACTTTCAACTCTTCTAGAGGAACCTCCTTTAGGAATTTCGTTAGAAAGTCTTCAAGCCGACCTCGGACAGAAGCCAGAAGATACCGTAACTATGCAGGTGACCGTAAATCTTCCTGACTCAGGAGAGCAGTCGTATGATATTCCCCTCGGGCAGCAGCGATCGATTGATGTTACGGGCGAGAAAGTACACAGAGGGAACCAAATTTTAGGCTGGGTGGTATGGGCCCTAATAGCACTTCTGGCCTTGGCGTTACTAATGACTGCTCTAAATTGGTTTCTTGATATTCGACATGCAAAAAAGCAACCACCGCGTAGGCCATCACCAGTTACAAGTGGGGTTCCTGGAAGCAGTCAATCAGCATTAACTCCCAACCCTGAGCAACCTTCTTCTGTTCGGCTTTTGGTTGTTGATATGTACAGGGTCATCTTTTCTGAAGGTAATGATTCGATGGAGCATCTCGCTAGCCATATACGTTCAAAGGGCGGAGATTTTCGAGAAGAAGACCTACAAGAACTTCATCGCCAAGGAACTCTAGGTCGTCTCTCCTCAATGGACTTCTGGGCTCAAGTTGGGGTAGATGGGGATTCCCACGAACTTGATAAAGAATATGTGAAAAGCTTGACATTAAGGGCTGGGGCGAAAGATTTTCTTTTGGCCATGCATAAAAGAGGGATTCAAATAGGAGTAGTAACAAATGATTTCGCTGAATGGTCGCGTGCTCTTCAAGACTTATACGGGCTACAAGGTATGAAACCTTGGATAGTAAGTGCGGAATCTGGAGTTCGTAAACCAGATCCTGCAGCTTTTGAAGTATTTAGGAAAGCTGCTGAAGTCCCCTTCCACGCATGCCTAGTAATTGACGGGTCAGAGAATGTTCTAGATTCTGCGGCCAATCTTGGGATGAAAACCGTATTACTAGGAGAGAAGGGGGCTAATGTATCTTCTTCGGATCACCCTGTTATACAGAAACTGTCAGAATTTACTCGCAGATAGGTTAAGTTGACCGGATCTCTAATTGGTTCCGGTCGAGAATAACGTATTTTTCACCTTTTTGAGTAAGCCAACCAAGTTTAATAAATGAAGCAAGGGACTTATTTACCCGTTCTCTCGAAGCGCCGATCATCCCTGCAAGCTCTTCTTGCGTCACGGGAAGCTCAAACTCTTCATCAGCTCCAGCGAGCTCTAAAAGACGTTTCGCTGTTCTACCTGTAACATCTAGAAACATTGAATCTGCTAGCGCTACGTCCATGACTTTTAGACGCTCAGCGAGCATATCAACGATTTTCCATAACATTTCAGGATGCTCCCGATATATAGATTTTACCGGAACGTACGGAATCACTACGACTGAAGAATTTTCGAGCACCCGAGCATCGGCTGATCGTCCATCAGGTCTGAAAAGTGGCATCTCACCAAATAGATCCCCTGATTCCATAAGTGCTACGACTGATTCACGACCATCAAATGATCTATTCGCTATTGCAACTCGACCTTCGAGAACAATGTACAGATCGTTTGCTGCATCACCTTCACTGAAGAGCATGTCTCCTCGTTGAAGTGACTGAACGCTGGATTGTTCGACTATGGGTTCGAGCAGCTCTTTCTGAACGCCAGAGAATAAATCCATTGAAGAAAGAAAATTAACATCGATCATTATCTTTATAGTCTAATACGTTCTCACATTTCAATCACATTGACGGGGCTTAGCCGATCAGAAAGATAATAACTATTAAATTTTTTTAATTAGATACTATCTAAAAGTGAATATCGTGCTTTTTCATTGATCTTGATAAAGTTTCACTCAAAGAGGAGAGCGAAGATATGATACGAGTTGGCCACGGATTCGATTCTCACGCCTATGTAACTGATCAGGAACGTCCTTTGATTCTCGGTGGGGTTACCTTTGAATCCGACCTAGCCCTTCAAGGGCATTCAGACTCTGATGTTGTTACACATGCATGCATCGATTCGTTTCTTGGCCCAACCGGATTAGGTGATATAGGAACTCTTTTCCCTGATAGCGATCCACAATATCTAAACGCTAACAGTCTGAAATTACTTGAATATAGTGTTGAGCTCGTTAACAACGCCGGATGGACCATTGTTAATATAGACTGCTCAATTATTGCAGACATTCCAAAAATTCAGCCGAGTAGATCATTGATTGAAACGACAATCTCGAAGATTGTTCAAGCTCCAGTAACCGTAAAAGGTAAAACTCCAGAAGGTTTTTTGGATTTTAATGGTGTTGCATGTTTTGCTGTCTGCCTACTTAATAATTCAAATGGCTAAGAATCAAAATCGGCGAAAATCCCACGGGCATACTTCAACGCGCCCTAGCAATCAACGGTCTAAACATAGAAGAACCAAGGAGAGACCTCCTTTTGATAGGAGTTCAGATAGAGGCACTCCCAAAGGAATAGGTGGGGATGTTATCGAGGGAAGGCAAGCAGTTCGAGAACTTTTATTAGCTCAAAAACGAAAGACAAAGGAAGTAATTTTCCTTTCTGGGTTGGATCCTTCTCCGGTCCTTGCGCAAATCAGAGACCTCGCAATGGAAGGCAGGATACCTTTGCATGAGGTAGCACGACCAAAATTTGATCAGCTGGCCACAACAGATGCCCCCCAGGGTGTTATTTCATATGCAGAGCCTCTGCCTAATCTTGGAATAGATGATCTTCTTTCAACAAGAAAGAAACCATTCCTTTTAGTATTGGATGGTATTGTTGATCCAAGAAATCTAGGTGCCATGTTACGAAGTGCTGAATGTGCTGGAGTAACAGGTGTGTTACTCCCAAAGCATCGATCCACAAAGATTACAGCGACAGTGGCGAAAACTGCTCAAGGAGCAATCGAGCACCTCCCTATAGGATCTGTAAGTGGGACTCCCAAAGGATTATCTCTTCTAAAAGAAAAGGGAATTTGGACGGTTGGTTTAGATTTAGATGCTTCGACGGAGATTTTTGAATTAGGAGTAGCTGATGAGCCTTTAGCGCTTGTTTTAGGGAGTGAAGGCCGAGGTCTGGGAAGATTGACTCGAGAAAGGTGTGATCTGTTAGTAAAGATCCCAGTATTTGGATCTATTGAGTCTTTAAATGTTTCAGTAGCAGCGGCTATTGCTTGCTTTGAGATTGCCCAAAGACGACGATGATAAAATATGGTGATAGGTATCGAATTTTCCTAGACTAAAGATACGCCGGGTTAGCTCAGTTGGTAGAGCACTTCTCTTGTAAAGAAGATGTCGTCGGTTCGATTCCGACACCCGGCTCACTTGCAAATAAACTAGAACATTCGGTCGAAGTTGCATCGTTTGAAATTTTACAATTTGACCTATCGCAACCTAATTTACAACTGCGATATACCATAATCGAGTGGATCTTACCGATAGAGAAGTAGCAATTCTAGATTTTGAGAGAACACCCTGGGATATTGATGGGCCCAAAGAGAAAGCGATACGAGAAAGGTTCGGGATTTCACCTTCACGTTATTACCAAATAAGGGACTCCCTGTTGGATAGGGATGCAGCCATGGAGCATGACCCACTTTTAGTCCTCAGACTACGTAAATTAAGAACAAAACGTCGATTTATTCGATATGGTATTCCCCAGATTCATTCGCCAATTCGCTAAACCTATCTGAAGGTTTTAATATATATAAGGCTACGGACAAGATATCAGGAGATGCTCGATATGAATATTGCAGGGAAGGGAGTTCTACTTCTTGGTGTTTTTGTCGCTATCGGTATCATCGTCCTAAGTGAAGGTTTCAGTGATACTTCACAAAACAGCGATTCTCTTCCAGTAATTCAGAGCGCTGAGGAGTCAAATGAGCCATCAAATACGTCTGAAGAAGAGAATTCTGTTGAGGAAGAGGAAGTAGCAGCCGAAGAAGCTACCACTGAGCAAAGTAGTACTCCAGTTCAGAGTGAACCCGTTCCGAGTAGTGAGTCTGTCCTTCACCCTCCTGCAGAAGTCAGAGTCCTTGTTGCTAATGGAACAGAAATTTCCGGAGCTGCCGGGGCAATTCGAGAAGTATTGATTTCTGATCAAGGCTATAACGGTTTACCAGCCGTAAATGCGGCAACTGAAGAGGTGCCGGACTTCTCTTTTGTATATTATGCGAACGGCTATGAACTCGATGCCAGAAATGTTGGTCTAATAATTGGAGTTGATTCTGCAAACGTTCTTCCAATGCCAGCGGCACTCCCCGTCGGAGATCTAGCTGAAGCCAATGTTCTGGTCCTTTTAGGGTCTGACCTGTATCCACCTGAAGAGTGATCCTGGAGGCCTCTTATGAGGATTCTTGTTGCTCCAGATAAATTCAAAGGAACTGTATCAGCGCAGACTGTAGCTGAATCTATTAGAGCTGCACTTAGCGCCGACCATGAAGTCTTTATCCAACCCCTTGCTGATGGGGGAGAAGGAACAATTGAGGCATTTGGAGGGTCGAATCGGACCGACGTTGTCTCAGGTCCTCTTAATAGCCCAGTTAGCGCCCAGTGGAGACTCCATGGAGATACGGCAATTATTGAAATGGCTGAGGCATCAGGACTTACATTAGCCGGAGGGTTGGAAGACAATGACCCCATAGCTGCATCCACTATCGGCACCGGTCAGCTTATTGCCATAGCGATTGAGAGAGGAGCAAGAAATATCATTGTTGGGGCAGGCGGCTCAGCAACTACCGATGGCGGTTTAGGGGCTCTCGAAGCTTTATACCCTTTGGAGAGACTTCGCGAAGTATCAATAACCGTTGCATGCGATGTTGCAACTCGATTTGTCGAAGCTGCAGAAACCTTTGGGCCTCAAAAAGGTGCATCCCCATCTCAAGTTCGGTTCCTCAAACGTCGTCTAGAGAGAGTTGGGCAAATCTATCTGGAAGAGCGAGGAGTAAATGTACTACAGATGGAAATGGCTGGAGCAGCTGGAGGTTTGGCCGGGGGTCTAGCATCCGTTGGCGCATCTTTGGTAAACGGGTTTAACGCTGTTTCTGAGGAGGTAGAGCTTTTGGACTTAATAGAAAACGTTGATCTGGTTATTACTGGGGAGGGGAATGTAGATAAATCAAGTTTCGAAGGCAAAGTTGTCGGCGGCGTATTGAAACTCGCAGATGAAACGAAAACCCATGCAATAGTAATAGCGGGAAACTTTGAAGAATCGCTTTCCTACTCTGCCCCAATATATGGGCTTACGAATGAAGTAGGTACTGAATCTGCATTTTCCCAAACTCAAAAATCCCTTGAGTACGTCGCGAAGTTGGCCGTCTCCAACTGGGAAAAAGCCAGATAACATACAATCAAGATGGTGAGGTACGTATGACTGATCGAATAGAGCTAAAGGGTATTAGAGCCTTAGGAACAATAGGTGTATTACCCGAAGAGCAGGAACGTGCTCAACCATTTGAAGTAGATATAACCATTGAAAGTAACTTATCGACATCCGGACAGACCGACTCTCTGCTTGACACAGTAAATTATGCAGAGGTTACTGAAACTATTGTTTCTATTATCAGTAACGAAAAACACCTCCTACTTGAACGAGTTGCGGAGCGGATAGCGGAAGAAACCCTGAAAATCAATTTGGTTGATGCTGTTAATATCACCATTAAAAAATTACGTCCTCCTGTCCCGCATCATCTTGAGTACTCAGCTGTAACAATTCGACGTGAGTGCAATCGCTGATCGGGTAATCGAGTTGATCTGAAGTAGCGTACGTTTATTTCTCTAAAATTTTCTTGCTGGCATCAAGAACCTGTTTAGGAACATGGGTTCGGCCGTAGTCAAATCCAACCTCTAAGAGAATATCGAGCAACTCTTTCCTACCATCTTCCATTTTCCATGGCAAAGCAATATAAATTGGCAGCTCAAAGACACGAAGCCGCTCAAGCTTTCGATAGATTCTCTCTTGAAATTTGAACCGCTCTTCCCACGCCCAATCAGCAGGTCCAAATCCAGTTCCAGGGTCCAGAATTAGCTGGTCTTTTTTAATTCCAGATTTCTCAAGTTTTTCTAACGTCGTTTCAAACCAAGGAAGAATAGTTTCTAACGGATCTCCATTAATGAATTCTAAACTTTTAGGATCGTCTCCATTTAAAAAAGGAAGTACCACTGGGACTTCCGTATCAGCTGCAAGATCAATCATCGATGGATTTTGAAGGCCATCAGATGCATTCATAAAGTTTGCTCCAGCGTCAAGAGCTCTTTTCATAATTTCCGGGTTCCAAGTATCAATTGAGAGCTCAATATCTAAAGCTGATATCGCTTCAATTTTTCCTTCTAGTCGTCCCCACTCCTCATCTGTGTTTATTCGGTCAGCGTATTGGGTTGATCCTGCTGCTCCTAAATCAATACCTACGCATCCCTGCTGTATCAATTCCTTTGCCCGTGAAAGAGCATCCTCAGTAGTTAGAGCTATTGAAAAATCAGCTAAAGAGTCATGAGAAGCGTTAATGACGCCATGAAGTTTCACTTCGCCCACCGTAGAGGCCTATCGACCCAGTTGCACCCTATTTTTGGGACTGGCTGGAACAATTTTTTGGGACTGGCTGGAACAATAATTAAAAATTGAAATTTATCTGGAGCAAATATAGCGAATTCCGATAAATTCACATTATGGCTGTAACCATCCGTATTCCAACGACCTTACGTATTTTGACTTCCGGTGAAGCTGAAGTAAGTGCTAAAGAAGGAACAATTTCTCAGATTATTGACGAGATTTGTGAAAATTACCCCGATTTTCAAGGAAGACTTATTGATGAAGACGGAAATCTTCTGCGATTTGTCAATATGTATCTAGAAGATGAGGATGTCCGGTTTCTTCAAGGATTAGAGACATCAGTAATAGATGGGCAAACGATTTCAATTATTCCCGCTGTCGCAGGTGGTCGATAGTCCATATTTCGGAAAGATCTTTTTCTAGGAAGTCGGAATCATTTCCGAGTTTCAGTACCATTACTAACGCTTAAATCATTTTCCTTAATGATCAAATGAAAATAATGATCAAAAGGGAATAAAATTTATAAGTATTTTGTTCATATATTAAGAAGCCAAACAGGAGATATTCAATGGCAAAGATCATTTCATTTGACGAAGAAGCTCGACGTGGGCTTGAAGCTGGGATGAATACCCTTGCAGATGCAGTAAGAGTAACCCTTGGCCCCAAAGGCCGTAATGTTGTACTCGACAAAAAATGGGGGGCACCAACAATCACAAATGACGGTGTTTCTATTGCAAAAGAAATTGACCTCGAAGACCCTTATGAAAGGATCGGCGCTGAACTCGTAAAGGAAGTTGCTAAAAAAACTGATGATGTTGCTGGAGATGGAACCACAACGGCAACGGTTTTAGCTTGGTCGATGGTTCGCGAAGGACTCCGTAATGTTGCTGCGGGCGCTAATCCGATGTCACTTAAAAAAGGAATCGAAGCTGGTGTTGTTTCTGCAGTCGAATCTATTAGGGGTCAATCACAGGATGTTTCTTCTAATAAAGAACAGATAGCTAACGTTGCTGCGATTTCAGCAGCAGATACTGAAATTGGCGCAAAGATCAGTGAAGCAATTGACAAAGTTGGAAAAGACGGAGTTATCACAGTCGAAGAATCTCAAACTTTCGGAATGGATCTCGACTTTGTCGAAGGTATGCGTTTTGACAAAGGTTACATCTCCCCGTATTTCGTTACTGACCCCGAACGCATGGAAGCGGTGTTGGAAGATCCTTATCTTCTTTTTATTGGTTCTAAGATCTCTGCAGTTCGAGATATCGTCCCCGTTCTCGAAAAAGTAATGCAATCTGGAAAGCCACTTTTGATAATTGCCGAAGACGTCGAAGGGGAAGCTCTAGCTACGCTCGTAGTGAACAAGATTCGAGGAACGTTTACCTCAGTAAGTGTCAAAGCTCCCGGATTTGGCGATCGACGAAAAGCTATGTTGCAAGATATGGCTATTTTAACAGGCGGACAGGTCATCAGCGAAGAAGTTGGACTTAAACTCGAATCGGTTTCCCTGGATTTACTCGGTCAAGCTCGCAAAGTAGTAATAACAAAAGATGAGACCACGATCATTGAAGGTTCAGGAGATCGAGAAGATGTTGATGGGCGAATTGCTCAGATTAAAGCAGAAATTGAAAACACTGATTCCGATTATGACAGAGAAAAACTACAAGAGCGCTTAGCGAAACTCTCAGGGGGCGTAGCTATTTTGAAAGTAGGCGCAGCTACGGAAGTTGAACTTAAAGAAAAAAAACACCGTATTGAAGATGCTGTATCAACTACAAAGGCCGCTATAGAAGAGGGTGTCGTTGCTGGAGGCGGGGTAACGCTACTTCGTGCCCAAACAGAAGTCTTAAAAACAATGGAGGGTATTGATAATCACGACGAAGCAACGGGTGCTCGTCTAGTAGCTAAAGCTTTAGAAGCTCCTCTTAATCAAATTGCGATTAACGCCGGTCTAGAAGGTGGGGTCATTGTCGAGAAAGTGCGAAACCTTAAAGGAGCAAATGGGCTCAACGCATCTAGCGGAGATTATGAAGATTTAGTCAAGGCTGGAATTATTGATGCAGCGAAGGTAACCCGATCAGCACTACAAAATGCTGGGTCAATTGCAGCACTGTTCTTAACAACGGAAGCAGTAATCGCTGATGGGCCTGAAGAGGGTGGGCCCCTCGCTGGTATGCCAGATATGGATTTTTAAGAGATCTATATCTCAATAGGTAATTGAACCGGTACGAAGTTTCTACCCTAGACTTTAAACATGGAAAGCAACTCTCTCCGAACAGCTGAAGGTTTAGGCGTGCTGCACCTTTTTTGTAGAATACCGGAACAGCTGTTCCACAATAAAAAGGGTAAATTGGTTCAGGCGATTGAAACGGCAAAAGCGTCTTCGATGCAAGTAGTAACCGTATCCATTCTTGGTCATAAGGCAGATATTGCTTTTATGGTATTAAGTAACGATTGGGTGCAGTTACGATCTTTCCAAACTGATGTTGCTGCATCAGGTTTAGAAATTGTAGATTCCTACGTTTCCTTAACCGAAATTTCTGAATACGCCCAAGGTGTTCCAGAAGAGATGCGAAACGCAAGGCTTTACCCTGAATTACCTCCTGAGGATAAGAAAGCATGGTGCTTTTATCCGATGTCTAAGCGAAGAAACCCAAGTCAGAATTGGTTTACATTACCTTTTGAAAGAAGAAAAGAACTCATGTACGAACATGGTGCTTCCGGCAGGAAATTTAGCGGAAGGGTTCTTCAGGTCATCACCGGATCAACTGGGATAGATAATTACGAGTGGGGGGTCACCTTATTTTGTGTTCACCCTGACGATCTCAAAGATGTCGTATACACCATGCGCTTTGATGAAGCATCTGCAGAATACGCAGAATTCGGCCCGTTCTACTCAGGCTATGTAATACCCATAGAAAATTTGTTTCACGAGTATATGAATTGACCTTTCTAGAAGTCAACTAATTTTCTACTGAGCCAAGGTCCCTAGATAGAGTTTGATGACGTTTTCGTCGTTAAGGAGATTTTCTCCGGTGCCGTCGTACGCATTCTTTCCCTGATCCAAGACATAACCCCTATCACTGATCTTGAGACATCTGGTAGCGTTCTGCTCAACCATCACAATAGAGACTCCGGTCTCATTAATTGATGTCACGTTTTCAAATACTTCCACCTGCAATGCTGGAGACAAACCCGCAGAAGGTTCATCAAGAAGAAGCACGGTCGGCTGCATCATCAGAGCTCTTCCCATGGCAAGCATTTGCCGCTCACCACCTGAAAGAAGTCCAGCACGTTGCCGGATTCTCTCTCCAAGTCTTGGGAAAAGGTCAGCAATTTCCTGAATTCTCTCTTCAACTTGGTTCTTAGGAAGTTGGTATGCACCCATTTCAAGATTTTCGGACACTGTTAAGGAAGGGAAAACGTTTTCTGTCTGTGGAACAAAACCAACCCCCTTTTCAACAAGCTGGTGTGCTGGAAGATTTGTTATCTCTTCCCCCATCAGTTCGACAACACCACTTCTCACTTCAACAAGCCCGAACATGCTTTTAACTAAAGTTGACTTCCCCGCTCCATTAGGGCCGATAATTCCAACCAATTCACCCTTAAGAAGTTCAAAATTGCAACCAGTCAAAATATCAACACCTGGAAGATATCCAGCCACAAGATCCTTTGAAGAAAGAACTACTTCCCGATTGCTGCCATTAGACATCTTTGAGCTCCTCTGCGATCGAACTACCAAGGTATGCGTCTATTACAGCTGGATTCTTTGATACTTCACTTGGTGTCCCCTCGGCAATGATTCTTCCTTCGGCAAGAACAACTATCCAATCAGAAATTCCCATGATCGCGTCCATATCATGTTCTATGAAAAGTACGCTTACACCTTCATCTCGAAGGTTTTCTATATGGGCTAATAGCGATTCCACCAGTACCGGATTAACTCCAGCCATTGGTTCATCAAGAAGAATAAGTTTCGGTTCAGACATTAAGGCTCGAGCCATTTCGAGCAATTTTCGTTGCCCGCCAGAAAGCGTTGCTGCATATTCATCACGCATGTGCGATAAATTAAACTTTTCTAAAAGAGCTTCAGCTTTTATAAGAATCTCTTTTTCCTGAGATTTCCAGCGAGATGGGATAAGAGCATATCGAAGAAATTCACCCTTTTGTTCAGCGGCCCCTAGAAGCATATTGTCTAGAACGGTCATTTTTGCAAGAGATTTAGTTAACTGAAAAGTCCGGACCATACCTTTATGTGCAATCTGATGCGGACGAAGACCTGAAAGGTCGGTCGTCCAAGAATCTGCCTTTGAAAGTTGATGGAATGTCCACTTACCGGAGTCTGGCCTATCAAAACCAGTTATCAGGTTAAATAGTGTTGTTTTTCCTGCTCCGTTTGGACCGATGAATGCAGTAATGATTCCTCGCTGCACTTCAAGATGATCAATGTCTACAGCACGTAGTCCGCCGAAAGAACGAACGACATTATCAACTTTCAAAATCGGATCTGGCTTTGGTGATCCTGGGGTAGGTTCAATATTTTTCAATTCAGAGGCGTTATTAGCGGACATCGATTTGAGCCTCCTCTTTTTTCCCAACTAGGCCTTGAGGTCTCCAAATCATCAAAACGGCAAGCATAATACCCATCATGATCATCCTTACGCTTGCTACATCATTTGATTCGAGAATAACGCTAGGTATCCATCCGGATTCGACCATTTGCCGGAGAAGTTCTTCTACAAAGACAATTATGAACCAGAAAGTAACAGCTCCAATCACGGGCCCCCATACCGAGGCGGCTCCTCCTAGAATCAAGACGGTCCAGATAAAGAATGTTGTTTGAGGCTTGAACTGCTGTGTCTCAACGAATCCAGTATTCATTGCTCTTGTGATTCCAGCAAGTGCTACGATCATGCCGCCAATAATTAAACTTTGGAGTTTGTATGAGAAGACATTCTTTCCTAAAGCTCGTGCAGCGTCTTCGTCCTCTCGAATTGCTTTGATTACTCTACCCCATGGGGATTTCATTAATCCCCAAATCAGTAACGTAGCTAGAAGGACTAAAGTCCATCCAAGAATCATTACCCAAAGCGTCTGTTCATCGAATTTTAAGCGCCAAAATCCATAGGATCCGTCACTTATTGGGTTCCAATCAATTGTGACAATATCAGAAAATGATACTTCCGCATTTCGATCTTCAATACTAGGAAGACCGAAAGGGCCCCCGGTTAAATCAAGAAGTCTTTGAGATCGGAACGATATGCGTATTACTTCTGCAATAGCGATAGTAGTTATTGCAAGGTAGTCCGCCCGTAATCGCAAGGAAGGTAGGCCAATGCTTAAGGCGATTGCAACCGCAAAAACTAGACCAGCAGCTATCGCAAGTAGCAGTGATCCACCAAGCCATCCTTGCGTAAAGAATATTGCCATTCCGTAAGCTCCTGCAGCCATGAATGCAACAACACCAAAGTTCAATAGACCGGTATAGCCATAATGTAGATTTAGCCCAACAGCTGCTAAAGCGAATGTTGCAGCTTGCACTCCAATGGAAGCACGCAAAGCCAGACCGAGTAGGTCTCCTATGTCGACACCGGCGAGGATATTCATAATCATGGCACCTACCCGAGCCTTTCTCGGACGCCAAGAATTCCTTGAGGTCTAACAAGGAGGATTACGATAAGAACAGCTAGGGCAATTAAAAACTTCAAGTCATTATCCAGCCAGAAAGTTGAAGTTTCTGACGCTAGGCCGATAGCTATACCGCCGACCATAGCACCGTATGCTGTGCCCAATCCGCCTAGAGTAACAGCAGCGAAAATCAAGAGTAAGATCTTTTCGCCCATCTGCCATTCAACGACCTGTGTAAGGCCGATCATAATACCCCCAAGGCCAGCTAATGCACTGCCGAAGATCCATACCCACATAATGGTTCTGTTCACATCTATCCCCGAAGACTCAGCCAGAGCTGGATTGTCCGAGACGGCCCGCATGGAAGTCCCTAGTCTTGTTCGCTGAAGCAGAATTCCGACTATAACCAAAGTGACAAAGGCAATAGCAATGATGTAGTAGTCCTTAGGTGGGAGTTCAATGGGTCCAAATGAAATCCCCTTTTGTATTTTGTATGATTCGTAAGTTTCTGGTTCGGCGCCATGATAGATCAACATGAGGTAGCGCATGAGAAAGGCTAATCCGATTGAAACAACCATAAGAGAAATATTGGTCATTTTCTTCCGTCGTAGTGGCCCGAAAATACCTTTTTCCAAAAACAATCCAAGAAAACCTCCTATTACGACAGCTAAAATAACGGCGATCGGAAATAGGCCTCCAGTAAGTCCCATAGATGACTCGAGGACAAGAGCTATTACAGCACCAAAAGCTACCATTTCCGAATGCGCGAAATTAACCAGGCCAGTTACACCGAATATAAGAGAAAGTCCTATTGAGGCTAAAGCAACGAGAAGCCCCACCTTTAATCCGCTAACCATTCGGTTAAGAAGTCGCTCCCAAGTAGGTGGGATTTCTAGAATGGTCTTTTGATCTTCACTTTGAAGTTGAAAACCTACTGAGGTTGTTCGTATCTCCTCCAATACGACAACAACTTCAGATGATGCCCCTTCTTTTATGGAAATACCATCGGGGAGAGGACCTATCAATTGGACGGTGAATTCCCCTATATAGGGAATAGGGATTGCCCACTTTCCATCGTCACCCGAAGCAACAGAACCAACCTCGGTACCGGCATCATCAATGATTGATACCTTAACGTCAGGAATGACTTCACGACCTACCCTTACTGTCCCCCGAAAGACTGCTTCGTTATCCAGAGCAGAAGCTACGAAGGGGAATGTCAAACTAGCGCAGAACGCAGCCAAAGCAAAAATAAGCATTCCTTTTACTGTTTTTGTCACAAGAGGACTTTAATCGGAAGAACGGCGTCCTCCCAACCAAAATTGATAACAGTGGTATTTTTCCGATTATGGGCCAAAGAACTATCTGTTCCAGCCAGCATCTGAAATGTGTCGTTCCTCAAAGAAAAGACAATCATCAGGGCATCCAAATGGCATTTCTTCATTACTCCCCAATCTGCAACGTTGAACCACTTCTCTGGATTGAACTGTCCTACTGCTGTAATGCCTACAATCTTCGCGTACTGCCATAAACCTATTTTCACCTTTCCCGAATCCATATACAAGTAAATATGCGTAAGAGTTAACACTCTCGAAACAATTTAGAAATCTATGTCCATTACTATTCAGGCATTAAATTGCAGAAAACTGTTTAGTTTTCTGAAGATGCGTTCGGTTGCGCTCGCAAATAGAAGGGAAATAGAAGGGAACAGTATGGAAACAGGTGATTTCGCGTGGATGCTTATTTCGACAGCATTAGTGGTCTTTATGGTACCGGGGTTGGCGTTGTTCTATGGGGGTATGGATAGGTCTAAAAATGTCTTAAATATGCTCAATATGAACTTATACTGCATCGGGATTGTGCCGATTCTGTGGGTTACGTTGTCATGGACGCTTGGTAATAGCTCAGATGGGTCAGGTTTCTGGGGCGGTGACCTTATTGGTAACTGGGATCAGATCGGCCTTGATGGTCTAAATATGATGCCTGAAGATCTTATTTTCGTTGCTTTCTTGATGACGTTTGCCTCGATTACCCCAGCGTTGATCTCCGGCGCTGTTGCCGACCGAATGAAATTTTCAGCTTGGGTCATTTTCGTCCCCATATGGACGCTCCTTGTTTATACACCAGTCACTTATTGGGTATATAGCGGGTGGCATCACAGTATGGGAGCGATTGACTTCGCAGGTGGTACCGCCATTCATATAAATGCCGGAGCAGCCTCACTTGCACTGATTCTTGTATTAGGAAAACGTAAAGGCTGGCCGAGCGAGTCATCACCCCCACATAACCTTCCTCTTGTCATGCTGGGAACAGGAATTCTTTGGTTTGGATGGTTTGGATTCAACGCTGGATCCGCTGGAGCAGCGAACGGTCAAGCTGTTCAAGCATTACTCAATACCTTTGTCGCTGCTGCCGTCGGAATGGTTAGCTGGATGTTCATCGAATGGTATCGAGATGGGAAAGCAACAACACTTGGTGCTTGTTCCGGTGTGGTAGCAGCACTAGTAGCAATAACTCCAGCAGCTGGCTATGTCGGAGGTCTATCAAGCATTATCTTCGGCCTTGTCGCAGGAGTAGGGTGCTACTTCCTAATCGGATTGAAAAACAAGCTCGGATATGACGACTCTCTTGACGTGGTCGGCGTCCACGGTGGAGGCGGTATCATCGGTGGGCTTCTACTGGGCTTATTCGCAGATAACTCAGCTATCAATAGCGAGCCCGGTGGATTCCAAGACGGGGTTTTCTTTGGCGGCGGTGAGCTCTTCCTCGACCAACTAGTAGCAATGGGCTCAGTGATAGCCTTTTCCTTCATAGTCACATATGGGATAGCGAAAGTCCTCGATGCCACAATTGGCCTTCGAGTTTCAGGAGAAGATGAAGAAGCCGGACTTGACCAATCACAACACGCAGAGACCGCTTACAACCTATAAAAGTAAATTTAAATAATCATTTATTTGGCGGAGGATCGACCTCCGCCAAATAAGGATGTTCCTAAAATGGTCGAAGTGGAATACGGTGAATGTATGACCATTGTTCTTGCAAGACAAAATCTTCTTCAAGACCGAACCAAACGCGGGTCGCAATTCACTAGAGAACTCAGTGATTCTGCCGATCTTTGGTTAGAAGATCTCTTCAACAACGCTGTTGGTGATCGATCTGACATTGCCCTTCTTGCTGTTGGAGGTTATGGCCGAAAAGACTTGTCACCATTATCAGACCTTGATGTGCTTCTCCTCCATCAAACAGCTAAAGACATTGACATGGTCGCTGAATCTATCTGGTATCCCATCTGGGATCAAGGAGAAAAACTTGGTCATTCAGTCCGAACGATAGAAGAGACAATAGAACTTGCTTCAGAAGATCTTGATACCGCTACAGCACTTTTATCATGTCGCCATATTGCCGGCTCAAAGAAAATCGCAGAGGAGCTTTCTGCACTTACCCTTGCCCAATGGAAGAATAATGCTCGTTCATGGTTGCCCAAACTTGCAATTTCTATTCAAGAACGCCATCGTGCCAAAGGTGAAGTCGCATTCATGCTTGAACCAGAATTAAAGGAAGGTAGAGGAGGACTACGAGACGTTCATGCGATGGGTTGGGCGGACCAAAGCGGCCAGAGCCCCTTAGAAGTAGAGCGAAATCAGCTACTGGAATCGTACGAAGTCATTCTTAGGGCACGCGTCGAACTCCACAGAAGTGCGAAACGTTCCAGTGACAAACTCCTCCTAGAACAACAAGACGCAGTTTCAGAAGCTTTGGGGTACGAAGATGCTGATGTTCTAATGGCAGATGTTGCATCAGCTGCTCGTCGTATTGCGTGGAATACTGATGAACTTTGCTATGCAATACAAAATGCGGGCCTATTTGGCTTGTGGAATTTTGGAAAGAAAGTCGGCGATACGTTAACAGGAAGAAGAAAATCCGTTTCAACGAGTTATGAGTCCGATGCGGAGATATCAGCAGAAACTGTTTTACGTATTTCACTTACTACTGCAAAGAATCAAGAAAGGTTTTCTCCAGAAGTCATCAAACAACTTCGAAATGTAGAGTTGTATGTCCCAGACCCTTGGACACCTGAGATACGAGACCTGTTCGTAGATCTTCTTCTAACGGGTCATGATGCCATACCGGTATTTGAGACACTTGATGAACTTAATCTATTTGTCCCTTTCCTGCCGGAATGGAAACCAGCGAGAAGTCGCCCCCAGCGCAATGCCTACCATCGCTTCACTGTTGACCGTCATTTGCTTGAAACGGCCGCTGAAGCAGCAAAACTCAAACATCGTGTTCAACGGCCTGATCTGCTTGTAGTCGGTGCTCTTCTTCATGATATAGGAAAGCCCTATCCTGGCGATCACACGGAAATAGGTATCGAGCTGATCAATAGCATCGGCTCGCGAATGGGATTTTCACCTAACGATGTAGAAACACTTGTTCAAATGTGCGAACACCATCTGCTACTTCCCGACATAGCGACACGAAGAGACCTTGATGACTTTGACACGATACAAACAGTTGCAAGTTCACTTCAAACTATTCAAAGAGTGGAATTACTTCATGCCCTCACAGAAGCTGATTCCATAGCAACTGGGCCAGCTGCTTGGAGTACATGGAAAGCCGGCCTTGTCCATGATCTTGCAGGCCGGACATCGGCATATCTTAAGGGAGGGGAGGGAAGTATCATGGAGCGGGCATTTCCCACCGAAGAGCAGATGAAGATGATGCGTCGAGGCATGATTCGAGTTGAAGGGGATACAGACACCCTCACAATTATGGAGATAGACCGTCCAGGGGTCTTTGGGCGGGTAGCTGGGGCTTTATCTCTATGTGGCCTGGATGTATTAGAAGCAGTCGCCCATACAGATTTTGGAATGGTTCTCGCAGTCTTTCGTGTATCCCCGAGTACTACCCGAGAAATTGATTGGGATTCGGTTAGTGTTTTTGTTCAAGATTCGGTCCGAGGTCGTGTTGCGATTGCCGCTCGCCTTTCAGAAAGAATGAAAACGTACTACTTGCAGTCATCCCAAAACTTTCCAGACAGGGTAGTAGGAACTGACGTCAAGATAGATAATAAGACTTCTTCTACAGCGACAGTGGTGGAAGTATCTGCCCCAAATGGAATGGGTTTGTTGTATCAGATTACCCGTGCGCTGAGTTCGCTTGACCTAAATATTCTTAGTGCAAAAGTTCAGACGCTTGGCGCTGATGTTGTGGACTCTTTCTATGTTTTAGATAATGAAGGAAAGAAAATAGTCGATCAGACACATGCTGAGGAA